>NZ_JBEYJU010000063.1:0-52193 GCF_040703965.1 Streptomyces sp. NPDC006655
TCTGGCGGCTGGGGGAGTGCCGGGCCCTGATCCACGTACTGGACGTACTTGGGTCAGGGCCCGGTGCGGCGAGTGGGGCCCCCGGCCGGAGGCTGGGGGAGCGTGCATGGCGTCGCGTGGCAGGCGGGAATTGTCAGACAGGCCCTAGTCGAGCAGGCGCTCGCGCAGCCGTTCCCGGGTCGCAGGGGTGAGGCCGAGCCCCTGCTCCAGGTAGGTGTCGACGTCGCCCCACGTCTCCTCGATGCTCTCGACGGCCGCCGTCAGGTACTCCGCGCGCGCGTCGAAGAGCGGGCTGAGCAGTTCCATCACCTCGGGGCTGTAGACGCTGTCCCCGCTGCCGCTGCGCTTCACCCGGTAGCGGCGGTGCTTGGCGTTGGACTCCAGGTAGTCGGCGAGGATCGCGTCCCGTTCCACGCCCACCGCGAGCAGCGTCACGGCGATCGAGATGCCCGCCCGGTCCTTGCCGGCCGCGCAGTGCATCAGCACCGGGACGCTGTCCTCGGCGATGGCGTGCAGCACGCGCGCGTGCTCGCCGGTACGGTCCTTGACGATCATGCGGTACGAGGTGACCATCCGGGCCGCCGCCCTGCCGTCGCCCAGGAGCCCGCGCAGCTGCTCGATGTCACCCTCGCGGACCATCGTCCAGAACTCGGCGCCGTGCGCCGGATCGCTCAGCGGCAGGTTCACGTACCGCACGCCGGGCAGCTCGACGTCCGGCCCCTCCAGCTTCTGGTCCGCCGCGTTGCGGAAGTCGAAGATCGTGTGCAGCCCGAGGGAGGCGAGGAACTCCGCGTCCTGCTCGGTCGCGTGCGCGAGGTGCCCGCTGCGGAACAGCACGCCGTGCCGCACCCGGCGCCCGTCCACGGTCGGCAGGCCGCCCACGTCACGGAAGTTGCGCACACCGGCCAGCTCGGGCTCGGTGGACGGGACCTGCTGCGTCACGGGGGCTCCTCCCGGCCGGCCCCGTCGGCGCGGCTCGTCGACGGGCACTGCGTCGACCATACGACATCGGTTTCCACAGGCAATGAGTTGTCCACAGACGTTGCCTCCGGGGCCTGCGGCCCTTGATGATGTTGGGGCTTGAGCGGATCTGTTGGCACCTGTGTGAGGTTTCTCGATGGTGGACATCGCCGAAAACGGTCGTACCTGGCTCCTGTCGGGCCCCGGCAGCAGCTACGCGCTGCATCTGACGGAGGCCGGCGAACTGCTTCACCTGCATTGGGGGCCCCGCATCCGGCTCGCCGACGCCGAGTCCCTCAGCCCCCGGGTGCTGCCCGGCTACTGGCCCTTCGAGTCCCCGCTCGACGGCCGTGAGGAGTACCCCGTCGAGGGCGGCCCCCGCTTCGTACGCCCCGCGCTGTCGGTGCGCACTGAAGAGCGCCGCGGCACGGAGTGGGCCTTCGAGTCGTACGAGACGGCGGGCGACGCCGGCGACGAGGAACTGCGCCTGCGCTTCCGGGACGACGGGATCGTGATCACCCTGCACTACCGGATGCGCGGCGACGTCGTCGAGCGCTGGGTGACCGTCGGCAACGAGGGGCACGCGCCCGTGGAACTGCTGCGCGCCGACGCGGCGACCTGGACGCTGCCCGACCGCGAGGGCTGGCGGCTCTCCCAGCTGCACGGCCGCTGGGCCGCCGAGTCCCGGCTGGTCAGCACCCCGCTCACATACGGCGAGAAGGTCATCGGCAGCCGTCGCGGCCACACCGGCCACCAGCACCTGCCCTGGGTCGCCCTGGACACCGACGCCACCGAGGACCACGGGGAGGTCTGGGGCTGCGCCCTCGGCTGGTCCGGGTCCTGGCGGATCGCCGTCGCCCAGCTCCCCGACGCGCGCGTGCAGATCACCGGCGGCGCCGGCTACGACGACTCGGGCCTGCTGATGCTGGCCGAGGGCGAGTCGTACACCAGTCCCGTGTTCGCGGCCCTGTGGTCCGACGGCGGCTTCGGCGGGGCGAGCCGTGCCTGGCACGCCTACCAGCGGGCGCACGTCATCCCCGACGCGGACCGGGACCGGCCGGTGCTGTTCAACTCGTGGGAGGCGACCACCTTCGACATCTCCGAGGAGCAGCAGGCCACCCTCGCCCGGCGGGCCGCCGCGATCGGCGTCGAGCTGTTCGTGGTGGACGACGGCTGGTTCGGCGCCCGCACCTCCGACCGCGCCGGCCTCGGCGACTGGACGCCCAACCCGGACCGGTTCCCGAAGGGTCTGGGGCCCCTCGCCGAGTACGTGCACGCGCTCGGCATGCAGTTCGGCATCTGGGTCGAGCCCGAGATGGTCAACCCGGACAGCGAGCTGTACCGGGCGCACCCCGACTGGGTGCAGTACCAGCAGGGCCGGAAGCGGACGGAGCTGCGCAACCAGCTCGTCCTCAACCTCGCCCGCGAGGACGTCCGGGAGTACCTCTGGGAGCAGCTCGACGCCCTGCTGTCCAGCGCGCCCATCGACTACGTCAAGTGGGACTTCAACCGCTGCTTCACCGACGCGGGCTGGCCGGGCGAGCCCTACCCGCAGCGCCTGTGGGTGGACCACGTGCGCGGTCTGTACGCCCTGCTCGACCGGATCCGCGCGGCCCACCCGGACGTCGCCATCGAGTCCTGCTCCGGCGGCGGCGGCCGGATCGACCTCGGCATCATGAGCCGTACCGACGAGGTGTGGACCTCCGACAACACGGACCCGCTGGACCGGCTCGCCATCCAGCACGGCTTCAGTCAGATCCACCCCGCCCGGGTGATGTCCGCCTGGGTCACCGACAGTCCGAACCACCAGCTCAACGGCCGGGTCAGCTCGCTGCGTTTCCGGTTCGTCAGCTCCATGGCCGGGGCGCTCGGGGTCGGCGGCGACCTCTCGAAGTGGACCGAGGAGGAACTCTCCGAGGCCGGCCACTGGGTGGAGCTCTACAAGGAGATCCGGCCGCTGGTGCAGCGCGGCGAGCAGTTCCGGCTGCGGCCGCCGGCCGGCGGACTCAGTGCGGTGCAGTACACGCTCGGCGACGAGACCGCCGTCCTCGCCTGGCTCCAGGCGCAGAGCTACGGCGAGCCGGTGCCGGCGCTCCGGCTCAAGGGTCTCGACCCGGAGGCGTCGTACGAATGCCGCGAAACGGGCGAAGTGCACCGAGGGGCCGTCCTGTTGCACCACGGGCTGCACGCGGGGCTCAAGGGCGACCTGGATGCCACGGTCATCCGACTCCGCCGCATCTGATCCTTCTGTCCGAATTGGCGCTTTAATTGCAACTCGCTCTGGAATATGGGGACGTGGCGTGACGTGCGTGAGGAGCGTCATATTCGTGACCGACCGTCGCGCGTCATGTCCACGTAATGGAGGCGCTTCGCAAGGGATTTACGGGACCGGGAAAGGTCGGAATTCACGGAGGGTGACCGGGAATTCCGGTAACGGATCAAGCGGAACCGGGAGGGCGGGAACCGTTCGCTTGTCCGGGTGCGTCCTGCTCGCTTACGTTCGCCACGCATCCGGACGGAACGCCGAATCCTGCCGCCGCCCGGAGTCCCCACACACTCACCCGTGCCCGGCAGGAGCGGGGGACCCACCAGGCAAGACCGCCTGTTCCGGTTCCCGGGACAGGCCAGGGGTGCAGTCACGCCTTCCGGCGTGGCCGGGCAGCTCCAGCCCGAACCCGACAGCTCACCTCGCAGGCGCCGGAGAGGAACGCGCCATGCCCGCGAGGGGTAAGCACCGCCGCCCGAAGACCCAGCGTCTCACCCGTTCGATGGCCGTCGCTGGAACCGGCGGCGCCGCGCTGGCCCTGCCGCTCATGGGGGCCACCGGCGCCCACGCGGCCACCGCGCAGTCCGTCTCCGCGAAGGCCCCGCAGTCGCTGCCGGCCGTCGCCGAGGCGGCGCCGGAGAAGGCGACCGTGCGGACGTCCGCCGCCGGGCTTTCCGCGCAGCGCACGTACACCGTGGTGCCCGGCGACTGCCTCTCGGAGATCGCGCGTGACCAGCACATCAGCGGGGGCTGGCACCGGCTCTACGCCGACAACCGGCGGGCCGTCGGCGACAACCCCTCGCTGATCCACCCCGGCCTCGAACTCGGGCTCGGTGGCCGCGGCGCCACGACGACTGGTGCCACGACGACCGGTGCCACGACGACCGGTGCCGCGGACTCCGGAGCCCGGCCCGAGGCGCAGTCCTCCACCTCGTCCTCTGCGGCCACCCCGTCCGTGCCGTCCACCCCGTCCACCCCGGACGCCTCGACGGCGGCCGCCTCCGGGTACGTCCTCCCGGTCAGCGGCGCCACCGTCGGCACCGGCTACCACGTGCCGGGCTCCATGTGGTCCAGCGGGTACCACACCGGCGTCGACTTCGTCGTGCCCACCGGCACCCCCGTCAAGGCCGTCGGCGCGGGCACGGTCGTCACGGCCGGCTGGGGCGGCGCCTACGGCAACCAGGTCGTCATCCGGCTCGCCGACGGTCACTACGCGCAGTACGGCCACCTCTCCGCGCTCTCCGTCTCGGTCGGCCAGACCGTGACCGCGGGCCAGCAGGTCGGCCTCTCCGGCGCGACCGGCAACGTGACCGGCCCGCACCTGCACTTCGAGATCCGTACCACCCCCGACTACGGCTCGGACGTGGACCCGGTCGCCTACCTCCGCTCGAAGGGCCTCGCCGTCGGCTGAGGGGCCCCACCGGTCCGACACGCACTCCGAGGGCCGGACCCACGAGTCCGGGGATCATCCCGTCAACGTCGCTGACCAGGCCCTTATTCCTGGCTTGGCACAGTATTTAAAAGTGTCTTATCTCACCGATCGTCAACCCCTTATTACGGTCGCGTAGGTCACAGTCAAAGGTGAATCATGATCCGATGTGGCAGACGATTCGAAGAGTGACAACGCATCAGTGATCGGGTCGTACGTGGCGCTGGGGGACAGCTTCAGCGAGGGCGTCGGCGACCCGGGCCCCGACGGGTCGTTCGTCGGCTGGGCCGACCGGTTCGCGGTACTGCTGTCGGACCGGCGCCCCGAGGGCGACTTCGAGTACACCAACCTCGCCGTACGCGGGAAACTGCTCGACCAGATCGTGGCGGACCAGGTGCCCAAGGCCCTGGAACTCGCCCCGGACCTGGTCTCCTTCTGCGCCGGCGGCAACGACATCATCCGCCCCGGCACGGACCCGGACGAGGTGGCCGAGCGGTTCGAGCGGGCCGTGGTCCGGCTGACCGGGGCCATCGGTACGGTCATGGTGACCACCGGCTTCGACACCCGTAACGTGCCCGTCCTCAAACACCTGCGCGGCAAGATCGCCACCTACAACGGTCATGTGCGGGCGATCGCCGACCGGTACGGCTGCCCGGTGCTGGACCTGTGGTCCCTGAAGACCGTGCAGGACCGGCGGGCCTGGGACGACGACCGGCTGCACCTCTCTCCCGAGGGGCACACGCGCGTGGCGCTGCGGGCCGGTCAGGTGCTCGGCGTCGAGATCCCCGCGGACCCCGACCAGCCCTGGCCGCCGCTGCCGCCCCGCGGCACCCTCGAGATCCGTCGCGACGACGTGCACTGGGCCCGCGAGTACCTGGTCCCGTGGATCGGGCGACGGCTGCGCGGCGAGTCCTCGGGCGACCACGTCATGGCCAAGGGCGCGCTCTCGCCGGACGACATCAAGATGCGGATCGCCTCCGTGGCCTGAGGCGTGCGCCCGCGCGGCGGGCAAGGAGACGGCGGCTCTGGGGGGCCGCCCTCACCGCCCCGCGGGCAGCCCCAGTTCACGGGCCAGCGCCTCGTCGGCCCACTCCTGCGCTCGGGAGCGCGGTACGGCGCCCGGGTAGGAGGTGAGCTGGACGGCGAGCCCGTCGAGCAGGGCCGTCAGCCGCAGGGCCGAGGCCATCGGGTCGGGGCACCGGAACTCACCGGCGGCCACCCCTTCGGCGATGACCTCGGCGAGCGCGGCCTTCCACTCCTGGTCCAGACTCCTGGTCACGTCCCGCAGAGCGGGTTCGCGCAGTGCCGCCGCCCAGCCCTCGATCCACAGCCGCCACCCCTTGGCCTGCCCGGTCGGCGCGTACCAGCGCACCGCCGCCCGCAGCCGGCGCAGCGCCGACGTCCGGCGGCCGAGCAGCCGGCGCAGATGTGCGAGATCGCCCTCGGCGGCATGGGTGAAGGCGGCGGCGACCAGCTTCTCCTTGGTCGAGAAGTGGTACAGCACCAGAGCGTTGCTCACGCCGAGAGCCGACGCGACATCGGCGATCCGCACCGCCGCCACGCCCCGCGCCTCGATCTGCTCGACGGCGGCCCGCAGCAGCTCCTCGCGCCGCTCGGCCACACTCAACCGCACTCTCGCCACGCGGTCACCCTAATCGGTCGTCCCACCACCCGCGTCGCGGTCTCAGGACAGCGGCAGCCGCATGAGCGTCAGGTCCAGCCAGCGGCCGAACTTGGTGCCCACCTCCCGGACCGTGCCGGCGTGCTCGAAGCCGAACCGCTCGTGCAGCCGGACGGACGGGGCGTTCCGGGCCTCGATGCCGGCGACCATCACGTGGTGGCCCGCCTCGCGTGCCCCGGCGATCAGCGCGGCCAGCAGCGCGGAGCCGATGCCGAGTCCCTGGCTGCCCTCGCGCACGTAGACGGAGTCCTCCACCGTGTGCCGGTAGCCGTCCAGGGGGCGCCACGGTCCGTAGACCGCGAATCCGGCCACCTCGCCCGGAGCGCAGGCGACCTCGGCCACGAGCGCCGAACCGCGTTCCAGGTGCGTGGCGAACCAGGCCGCTCCCTCGGCCGGGGTCTGCGGGGTGTCGGTCCACAGGGCGGTCGAGTGCTCGATCGCGTGGTTGCGGATCGCCCGCACCGCCTCCGCGTCACCGGGCCGCGCCGGCCGGACCGTCACCACCGGGTCTCTCTCGTATAGTGGATTCATGTCCAACATAGTAGATCCGGGGGCGGACGCCCTGGTGGCGAGGATCGCGGCCCGGGTCCGCACCGAACGGGAACGGCGCCGCTGGACCCTGGCGCAGCTGGCGGACGCGTCCGGCGTGTCCGCTGCGATGATCAGCCGGATCGAACGGGGCGAGAGCAGCCCCACCGCCGTCGTCCTCGGCAAGCTGTCCGCCGCCTTCCGGCTCGGCGTCGCCTCCCTGCTCGCCCTCGCCGAGGGCGAGCCGGACGCGGTGGCCGACACGGCGGGTGTACGGCGCGGCGCGGACGCGGCCGAGTGGCAGGACCCCGGCACCGGCTACCGGCGCCGTCAGATCACCGGCCCGCGCTTCCCGGCGGAGATCGCCGAGATCCGGCTGCCCGCCGGAGCCCGCGTCCCGTATCCGGCGGCGGCCTTCGCCTTCGTACGACAGCTCGTCTGGGTCCTCGACGGACGGCTGACCTTCCATGACGGCGACACCGTCCACGAACTCGGCACCGGCGACACCGTCGAACTCGGCGCCCCCGCCGACCGCGTCTTCGCCAACACCACCGCCACCGAATGCCGTTACGCGGTGGTCCTCACCCGCGACACCCGGCCGTGAGCCGCCCGCCGCCGCACGGCTCCCCGACCCGGGACCCGTGCGCCGTCGGCCGTCAGCGGTACCAGTCGAACCGTTCCGCGATCACCGGCAGCCGGTCGGTCACCAGCGCGTGCGCGGCGGCCCGCGGCGTGGTGCCGTCGGACTCCGCACGGTCCAGCATCAGTCCCACCAGGGCCCGCATCGAGCGCCGGAGATGGGCGAACGCCTCGTCGGCGTCCGGCCCGATGTCGCCGAACAGGGTCCACCACCACCAGGCGTTGGTGCCCGAGTTGACCACCACGTCCGGCAGAACGGTCACCCCGCGCGCGATGAGCCGTTCCTCCGCCTCGGGCAGCACCGGCATGTTGGCCGCCTCGACGACCCACCGGGCGGTGACCAGGTGCTCGTTGGCCGGGTCGATCGCGTACGACACCGCGGCGGGCACCAACACCTCCGCGTCCGTGGCGAGCCAGGCGTCGCCCGGCAGTTCGAGGTCGCCGGGGCGCAGCACCGCGCGGTCGACGGCGCCGTACGCGTCCCGGGCGCGCAGCAGGGCCTCGACGTCCAGCCCCGCCGGGTTGGCGATGGTGCCCTTGACGTCGGCGACGGCCACCACCGCGAGCCCCGCGCGGGCGAGGAAACGCGCCGTGGCCCCGCCCATCGTGCCGAACCCCTGTACGGCGACCCGCGTCCCGCGGTGCGGCACCCCGGCCCGGTCCAGGGCCGTCAGCGCCGACTCGGCGACCCCGCAGCCGCCGGCCAGCTCGTCGAGTCCGATGCCGTCCACCTCGACGGCGAAGGCGTCCGCCAGCCGTCGCCGGGCCGCCGTCTCGTCGTCCAGCAGCGGGTACACCGCCTGCACCGAGGAGACCAGGCCGGCCTCCCCGGCGGCCCGGTCCACCAGGTCCTGGGTGAGGCCGAGGTCCTCGCCGGTGGTCCAGAAGCTCTCGATGTACGGCCGCATGGCCCGCAGGTAGCGGACCAGCAGCGGGTACGCCCCCGGGTCCCGGGGATCGCAGTCGATGCCGCCCTTGGCGCCGCCGAGGGGGACGTAGCGGCCCTCGGGGTCGTAGTGCAGGGCCTCCTTCATCGTCATCCCCCGGGCGAGCCCGGTGACCTCCTCCAGGGTGCAGCCCGGCCGCATCCGCAGACCGCCGCTGGCCACGCCCCGCACCAGCCGGTCGACGACCAGGAAGCCCTGGCGGCCGGTGACGTGGTCGGTCCAGACGAGAGACATCAGGGGAGCGGACAAGGGGGCTCCTCGCGAGCTGTGTGAAGAAAAGGTGTTACTGAACAGTGGGTCAGTATTGGGAGGCGGGTGGCGCGGTGTCAACGCCGACCGCCCGGGGGGCCGACCATAATGGAGGCCTCGGCAACAGCACTGGAGGTACCGTGACCGGTTCGAGTCCCCTGAGCTCCGGGCTCCGCGCGCTGCGGCCCGCCGCCTTCGGCGCGGACCCCGGCGGCGAGCGCCTGGCCCGCATCCAGGGCTCACCGCACTTCAAGGACGGTGTCTTCCAGAACCCCGGCGGGCTCGCACGGACCCGGCCCTCGGGTTCGATGCTGGACTTCGCGAAGAAGTACTTCGAGAAGGAGCAGCGCGCCCGCCGCGCTCCCCGGGGCACCGTACCCGTGCATCCCACCACCGTCGCCGACCTCGCCAGGCCCGCGGCGAGCGGCCTCCGGGCGACCTGGATGGGCCACTCCAGCGTCCTCGCCGAGATCGACGGGCACCGCGTCCTGTTCGACCCCGTCTGGGGCGAACGCTGCTCGCCGTTCCCCTTCGCCGGCCCCAAGCGCCTGCACCCGGTCCCGGTGCCGCTCGCCGCGCTCGGCCCGGTCGACGTGGTGGTCATCTCGCACGACCACTACGACCACCTCGACCTGCCGACCATCAGAGCGCTGGCCGGCACGGACACCCTGTTCGCCGTGCCGCTCGGCGTCGGGGCCCACCTCGAGCAGTGGGGGGTGGCGCCCGGCCGGATACGCGAGCTGGACTGGCACGAGGCGACCGAGGTCGGCGGCCTCACCCTGACGGCCACCCCGGCCCGCCACTTCTGCGGCCGGGGGCTGCGCAACACCCAGCACACCCTGTGGGCGTCCTGGGTCGTGGCGGGCCCGGAGCACCGGATCTACCACAGCGGTGACACCGGCTACTTCGACGGCTTCCAGGACATCGGAGCCGACCACGGCCCCTTCGACCTGACGATGATCCAGATCGGCGCGTACAGCGAGCACTGGCCCGACATACACATGACACCCGAGGAGGGCATGCGCGCCCACCTCGACCTCCAGGGGGGCCGGCCGCACGGCGTGCTGCTGCCGATCCACTGGGGGACCTTCAACCTCGCCCCGCACGCCTGGGCCGAGCCGGGGGAGTGGACCAAGGACGCGGGTGACGAGGCGGGCCAGGCGGTGGCGCTGCCGCGTCCCGGTGAGCCCTTCGAACCGTCCGGGAAGCTGCCCGCCGACCGCTGGTGGCGCACCGTGTCGGCGCCGATCACCCGGCCCTGGCGCCTCGCGGTACGGCCGGAGAACACACCGGGACGAGAAGACCTCGACCTCGCGAGTGAGGCGTGACACGCCGTCAGTGATGTGCCCGTGATGCCGAAGTGACCTGCGTGCCCCCGCCCGAGCCGGACGGGGGCACCGTCATGACCGGCCGTGCGGTCGTGCCGTTCCTCTTCCCCCGGCGGTCGGCAGCGGTCGAAGGTGAGGGCCAAAGGGGTCGCTCTGAGTGACGTTCTCGGGGCGGTGGTGAGGGTGCGAGGGGATGATCCGGTCCTCGGAACGGCCGGTCGGTGAGGTGCGGAGCGCACTTCGCGGCGGGGCGGCGGTGTGGCGGGCGGCCGGGCCCGGTCCTTCTGGGGCTGACCGTTTTTGAGCAGGTCGGATCGGTCGGTGGCCGTTCGGTGATGAGGTGCCGAGGGGGTTATCGGGCTTTCGTACGACGGCTCATACCGGAGCGGGATCATCTCCGGGTGACTTTGTCAACTGCCCACCGCACATGATGCCTTGGCGACTACTGTGAGTGTCCGCCGGACGACGCGGGGCCGAAACCTTCTGCGATCCCCTCGGCCGGCACCGCGATGGCGCATGCCCAGCTCGCGCGACCCGCGCGAGAGACCAGGCCCGACGGACCAGTACGAGGACGCAGATGTCTCACCTCCGTGCACCGGCCGCCCGCGCCGACCGCCGTGAGGGCGGCCGGCACGGACGTCCGGTCGCCCGACCCGTTCCCGCGCTGCCCGAGACACACATACGGCCGCAGTTGATGCGCCTCGCCGTGCTGCCGCCGGTCGCGGTGGCCCTCAGCGGCTGCGCAGCCGTCCTCTTCACGATCCGCTCCACCGGCGCGCGCCCCGGCCTCGGCCTGCTGGCCGTGCTCGCCGGAGCGCTCTCGGTGACCGCCGCGGGCATCGTGATCGCCGCCGTGGCCGCGGGCCGCGCCGCCCGCGCGGTCAGCGACCGCGTGGACGTGCTGCGCCGCAACGCCGCCCGCGGGGAGACCGACCTGCGCGCTCTCGTCGAGGCACTGCGCCGTGGCGAGAACCCGCCGCAGCGCAAACCGCGCGGCGGACCACCCGAGGACGCCGACGACTTCGAGCTGCTCGCCGCCGACCTGTCCCGCGCGCACGACGGCGCCGTCACCGCCGTCGTGCAGGCCGCCCAGCTCTCCAGCCAGGCCGGCAGCGAACAGAAGCTGGAGGTCTTCGTCAACCTGGCACGGCGGCTTCAGTCCCTCGTGCACCGGGAGATCTCCATCCTCGACGACCTGGAGAACGAGATCGAGGACCCGGACCTGCTCAAGGGCCTCTTCCACGTCGACCACCTGGCCACCCGCATCCGGCGGCACGCCGAGAACCTCGCCGTGCTCGGCGGCGCCGTCTCCCGGCGGCAGTGGAGCAACCCCGTCTCCATGACCGAGGTGCTGCGCTCCGCCATCGCCGAGGTCGAGCAGTACTCCCGGGTCAAGCTCGTCCCCCCGATCGACGGCGAACTGCGCGGGCACGCCGTCGCCGACGTCATCCACCTCCTCGCCGAACTCGTCGAGAACGCCACCGTGTTCTCCGCCCCGCACACCCAGGTGCTGCTCCGCGCCAACCTCGTCACCTCCGGCCTCGCGGTCGAGGTCGAGGACCGCGGACTCGGCATGCCGGTCGGCGAACAGTCCAAGATGAACGCCCTGCTCGCCGACCCCGACCAGGTCAACGTCGCCAGCCTGCTGGCCGACGGCCGCATCGGCCTGTTCGTGGTCTCCCAGCTCGCCCGCCGCCACGGCATCCAGGTACGCCTCCAGACCAACATCTACGGCGGCGTCCAGGCCGTTCTCGTCGTCCCGCAGGCCCTGCTGGGTTCGGCGCCGGGCGCACCCGGTGCCGTACCGCAGCCGCGCGGCACGGCGGCCGGAGGCGGTACGCCGACGGCGCCGGGAGGTGTACCGGGCACCGGGACCGCGCGGTCGTCCGCCGGTACCGGGACACCGGAGGGAGGCGCACCGCCCGGCGCCGCGGGGGCCGACACCGGCACCGGGAGCCGGCCGGCGGCCGCAGGCGGTCCGTCGGTCGGAGGACGCGCCGGGCGACAGCCGGTGGCTCCCGGTGCCGCAGGCGGCGCCGACGGTGAGCGCCGCCGGCACGCGCAGCCCGGCGGGGCACCCGCGCCGCTGCCGGTGCGCGGCGCCCACGACACCCGGCCCAACCCCGCCGAGGCGCTTCCCGGCATCCGGCCCGAGGACCGGCCCACGGTCGCCGGGAACGCCGGTGCGCCGCCCGTGCCACGCGCCGGCGCCGTGCGCGGCACCATGGGCAAGCCCCAACTGCCGCGCCGCCGCGCCCAGGAGCACATCGTCCCCCAGCTGCGCGGCGGCCCGGCGCCCCGCCAGGACAGCCACGAGGCTCCGGCCGGACACGACCCCGGCCTGATGGCCGCCTTCCAGCGGGGCATCGGCCTCGCCGAGGCGCAGCAGCACCTGGAGGCCACCCAGCCGGAACCACCGGCGCCGGCCACCACACCGACCGAACCGGCGCACCCCGTCATGGACGCCCTCGACACGGCAGTGCCGGGGGCCGGCGGCGGCGCGGGCGCCGCCGGGGACGACCCGGCGAGCAGCACCTCGCACGCCACCCACGTCCACGCCGCGCACGACCACCTGGCGGACGAGTACATGTCCGGCGACTACTTGACCCAGACACACCTGAGCTGGGCACACCGCGACCCCGCCGACCCCCCGCCAGGGTCCCGGCCCTCGTCGCGCTCCCAGGCCCTGCGCCCGGTGCACACCTCCGAGTTCACCACCCGGCCCGACGGGAGCACACCGGCCGGATGACCAGCACCGTCACCACCCCCACCGCCCACTCCACCCCCACCCCCAGTGCTCCCGGGGACCTTCGTACCTCAAGGAGTCGATCCACCATGGCGAGCGATGCGCCGACCGCCCAGGTATCCGACCTCGACTGGCTGATGAGCGGCCTCGTGCAGCGCGTACCGCACACCACCAGCGCCGTGCTGCTCTCCTGCGACGGGCTGGTGAAGTCCGTCCACGGCCTCGACCCGGACAGCGCCGACCACATGGCGGCGCTCGCCTCCGGCCTGTACTCGCTCGGCCGCAGCGCGGGCGTCCGGTTCGGCGACGGCGGGGACGTCCGCCAGGTCGTCGTCGAACTCGACTCGACCCTGCTGTTCGTCACCACCGCCGGCTCCGGCACCTGTCTCGCCGTACTGGCCGGCCGGGAGGCCGACGCCGCCGTCCTCGGCTACGAGATGGCGATGCTGGTGAAGAGCGTCCGCCCCTACCTCGTCACCGCGCCCCGGCAGCACGCCGTCGAACCCACGGCGATGAGGCCTTGAGGGTGGCGGCAGCCGGCGACGGGCCGTGGCTGGACGACGCGGCCGGACGCCTCGTGCGCCCGTTCACGATCAGCAACGGCCGTACCGAGCCCAGCATCGCCTTCGACCTGATGTCGCAGGTGATGGCCACGGGGACCACCCCCCTCGGCTACCTCGGTCCCGAGCACGCGCAGGCGCTCGACCTGTGCCGCGGCCCCGTCTCGGTCGCCGAGATCGCCGCGCACCTCAAGCTGCCCGCCGTGGTCACCAAGGTGCTGCTCTCCGACCTCGTCGACTGCGGGGCGCTCACCGCCAAACCCCCCGCCTTCCACCACAACCCCACTGACCGGTCCCTCCTGGAGGCAGTGCTCGATGGACTACGACGACAGCTCTGACCCCTTCCCCACCGCGCTGAAAATCCTGGTGGCTGGTGGGTTCGGGGCCGGCAAGACCACCTTCGTGGGCGCGGTGAGCGAGATCGCACCGCTGTCCACGGAGGAACTGCTCACCACGGTCAGCGCCGCCACCGACGACCTCGAAGGCATCGAGAACAAGGTCGAGACGACGGTGGCCATGGACTTCGGCCGGATCACCCTGGACCCGGAGCACGTGCTGTACCTGTTCGGCACGCCCGGTCAGGAGCGGTTCTGGTTCATGTGGGACGAGCTGTCCGAAGGTGCGCTCGGCGCGGTCATCCTCGCCGACACCCGCCGGCTGGAGGACTGCTTCGCGGCCGTCGACTTCTTCGAGGAACGCGGCCTCGGCTTCATCGTCGCCGTCAACGAGTTCGACGGCTCCTACCGCTACGACCCGGAGGAGGTGCGCGCCGCCATCGACCTCGACCCGCAGATCCCCGTCGTCCGCTGCGACGCCCGGATCTCCAGCTCCGGCGTCCAGACCCTGCTCACCCTCGTCCGCCACCTCATCGCCCACGCCCCGGTCTCCGCGCCGAGCCACGGCGCCCACAGGTGAAGCCCGCACACCCCTCACGGAGCCGCACATGACCCACGTCCACAGCGCCGGAGCCCGCGCATGAGGTACGACCCCTCGCGCCCGGCCGGTCGCCTGCTGCTCACCCCGGAGGACAAGGAGGCACCCGAGCGCACCCGGCGCCTCGGCCAACTGCGCCTGGGCGGCCGCCCCGACCCCGAGCTCGACATCTACGCGGACCGGCTCGCCGAGATCACCAGGGCGCCGTACGCCATGGTCAACTTCATCGGCCAGGACCGTCAGTTCTTCGCCGGCCTGCACCTGCCGGCCGTGGCCCCACCCGTGGTGAAGCCCGACGGCAGTACGCCGGTGCTCGGCCGGGAGCTCGCCCGCGACCACGGTTTCTGCCCCCACGTGGTGGTGCGGCGCAAGGCGCTGGTCCTGGAGGACGTCTGCGACTACCCGCGGTTCGCGGGCAACCCGATCGTCGACGAGTTCGGCGTCCGCTCCTACCTGGGCGCCCCGCTCGTCGACAGCACGGGGACGGTGCTCGGCACGGTGTGCGCGGTCGACGTGGAGCCACGGCCCTGGGGGCGGCCCGGTCTGGAGACCATCAAGGCGTCGGCGGCGGAGCTGGTGGCCCGCCTGGAGCGACGCGAGGCCGACGGGTTCCCGCTGCTGTAGTGACGCCCGCGAGCGCGGTGAACTGGGCCGGACCGACACCTGTGAGACGGCGCGGGCGGTGGTGGCCCAGCCGCCGAGGGTCCCTCGACGACACCGAGGACCACGCCACCGTCACCGGCATCGACCCGCGCCGGCCTCTTCCGCCTCACCCGGCGGGCGGTCCGCCGGGCTCGCCTTCGCCGAGACCCGCTGCGCACGGCGGAGACCCACGAGTTCCCCGCCGCTCCGCACCCGGTCGGCCGGACGGGTGAAGTCGGCGACATCGTCGACGACCGCCCCTCGGCAGCTCTCCGTCGTCGTCACCCGGGTGGCGCAGGCCCGGTACCCCGGCCACCACCACGTCTCCCGTCTCGAAGAGGCAGGCTCCGGCGGGGGGTTCGCAGGGCGTGAAGCGCAGCTGTGGCGGCGCTTAAGAAAACCTCGATGGACCCCGGCGCCCGGGTGCGGCAGATTTCTGTGCGATACCACCCCCCATGCCCGGTCGCGGGCCGCTTCGGCGTGCTCGCGACCGGCACCTCACGCACAGGAGCCGTAGCGTTGAAGGCGCTGGTCAAGGAGAAGGCGGAGCCCGGGCTGTGGCTCGCGGACGTGCCGGAGCCCGCGGTCGGACCGGGCGACGTACTGATCAGGGTGCTGCGGACCGGAATCTGCGGCACCGACCTGCACATCAAGGCCTGGGACGGCTGGGCGCAGCAGGCCGTCACCACCCCGCTGGTGGTCGGGCACGAGTTCGTCGGCGAGGTGGTGGCCACCGGACGCGACGTCGTGGACATCAAGGCCGGTGACCGGGTCAGCGGCGAGGGCCACCTGGTGTGCGGCAAGTGCCGCAACTGCCAGGCCGGCCGGCGTCATCTGTGCCGGGCCACGGTCGGCCTCGGCGTCGGCCGCGACGGCGCGTTCGCCGAGTACGTCGCGCTGCCCGCCGGCAACGTCTGGGTGCACCGGGTCCCGGTCGACCTCGACGTGGCTGCGATCTTCGACCCGTTCGGCAACGCCGTGCACACCGCGCTCTCCTTCCCGCTGGTCGGCGAGGACGTCCTGATCACCGGCGCCGGACCGATCGGCCTGATGGCGGCGGCGGTGGCCCGGCACGCGGGCGCCCGGCACGTCATGATCACCGACGTCAGCGAGGAGCGCCTCGACCTGGCCCGCAAGATCGGCGTGAGCCTGGCGCTGAACGTGGCGCAGGCCTCGATCGCCGACGGACAGCGGGAACTGGGCCTGCGTGAGGGCTTCGACATCGGCCTGGAGATGTCCGGCCGGCCCGAGGCGATGCGGGACATGATCGCCAACATGACGCACGGCGGCCGGATCGCGGTGCTCGGTCTGCCCACCCAGGAGTTCCCCGTCGACTGGGCCCGGATCGTCACCTCGATGATCACCATCAAGGGCATCTACGGCCGGGAGATGTTCGAGACCTGGTACGCGATGTCCGTCCTGCTGGAGGGCGGTCTCGACCTCGCCCCCGTGATCACCGGCCGCTACGGCCACCGCGACTTCGAGGCCGCCTTCGCCGACGCGGCGAGCGGCCGCGGCGGCAAGGTCATCCTCGACTGGACCGCGTAATCTTTTAGGAGCTTCTGCCATGTTCGACTCCGTGCGCGACGACCTGCGCGACACCCTCGACGAGATCCGCGCCGCCGGGCTGCACAAGCCCGAGCGCGTGATCGGCACCCCGCAGTCCGCGACCGTCGCCGTGACCGCGGGGGGCCGCCCGGGCGAGGTCCTCAACTTCTGCGCCAACAACTACCTCGGCCTCGCCGACCACCCCGAGGTGATCGCCGCCGCCCACGAGGCACTGGACCGCTGGGGCTACGGCATGGCCTCGGTCCGCTTCATCTGCGGCACCCAGGAGGTCCACAAGGAGCTGGAGGCGCGGCTGTCGGCGTTCCTCGGCCAGGAGGACACGATCCTCTACTCCTCCTGCTTCGACGCCAACGGGGGCGTCTTCGAGACGCTGCTCGGCGAGGAGGACGCGGTGATCTCCGACGCCCTCAACCACGCCTCGATCATCGACGGCATCCGGCTCTCCAAGGCCCGCCGCCTGCGCTACGCCAACCGCGATCTCGACGACCTGGAAAGGCAGTTGAAGGAGGCGGCCGGGGCGCGGCGGAGGCTCGTCGTCACCGACGGGGTGTTCTCCATGGACGGCTATGTGGCGCCGCTGCGCGAGATCTGCGACCTGGCCGACCGGTACGACGCGATGGTCATGGTCGACGACTCGCACGCCGTCGGCTTCGTCGGCCCGTCCGGCCGGGGCACCCCCGAGCTGCACGGCGTGATGGACCGCGTCGACATCGTCACCGGCACCCTCGGCAAGGCCCTCGGCGGCGCCTCCGGCGGCTATGTGGCGGCCCGCGCCGAGATCGTCGCCCTGCTGCGGCAGCGCTCCCGCCCCTACCTCTTCTCCAACACCCTCGCCCCGGTGATCGCCGCGGCCTCGCTCAAGGTCCTCGACCTGCTGGAGTCCGCCGACGACCTGCGGGTGCGCCTCGCCGAGAACACCGAGCTGTTCCGCCGCCGGATGACCGAGGAGGGCTTCGACGTCCTCCCCGGCGACCACGCCATCGCCCCCGTCATGATCGGCGACGCGGCCGAGGCCGGACGGATGGCCGAGCTGCTGCTCGACCGGGGCGTGTACGTGATCGGCTTCTCGTACCCGGTGGTCCCGCAGGGCAAGGCCCGGATCCGCGTCCAGCTGTCCGCGGCCCACTCGACGGCCGACGTCGACCGCGCGGTGGACGCCTTCGTGGCGGCCCGCACGGAACTGACGAGCTGAGCACGGCGCCCGGCGAGCCAGCACCGAGCCCGGTCGGTTGGCCGGGCCCGGTGTCTGGTGTTCGGTGCCTGCGGTCTGCTGTCTGCTGTCTACGGTCCGGTGTCCGAAGCCCGGTGACGACGCGGTGTTCGGCGTCCGGGGCCGGCGGCCCCGTGTCTGCGCTTCGGATGCCGCGGCACGGTGTCGGCGGCCCCCTGCCCCCGTCGGCGGGCCGGTGCTCGCGGCCCGCTGCCCCCTCCGTAGTCCGTGGGCGTGGACATATTGCAATAATCGGCCCGTGATCGAAGCGCGGCGGCTCCACATCCTTCGTGCGGTGGCGGACCACCGCACCGTGACGGCGGCTGCCGCCGCGCTCTTCCTGACCCCGTCTGCCGTCTCCCAGCAGCTGGCGGCCCTGGAGCAGGAGACCGGCCACCGCCTGGTCGAGCGCAGCGCCAAGGGGGTACGGCTCACCCCGGCCGGCGAGATCCTGCTCGGCCACACCAACGTCGTCCTCGCCCAGCTGGAGCGGGCGGAGGCCGAACTGGCCGCGTACAGCTCGGGCGAGGCCGGTACGGTCACCGTCGCCGCCTTCGCGACGGGTATCGCCCAGGTGGTCGCCCCGGCCGTGGCCCACCTCGCCCGTACCGCCCCCGGCATCCGCATCCGGGTCCAGGACGCCGAGGGCGACGCCAGCCTCCCGATGGTCCTGGACCGGCAGGTCGACGTCGCGGTGGCCGTCGAGTACCGGGGCGCCCCGCCCGCCGACGACCCCCGGCTCAGCCACGTACCCCTGTACGCCGAGCCCTTCGACGCCGTCGTCCCGCTCCGCCACCGCCTCGCCGAACTCCCCGAGGTCTCCCTCGCGGAACTGGCGAAGGACGTCTGGATCGGCCCGTACCCCGGTAACCCCTGCCATGACGTGGTCGTCCTGGCCTGCGAGAACGCCGGCTTCCAGCCCCGCCTCGAACACTCCTCGGACGACTTCCGCGCCGTGGTCGCCCTGGCCTCGGCCGACGCGGGCGTGGCCCTCGTACCCCGCTCCGCGCTCCGCGGCATGGACCTGACCGGTGTGGTCGTGCGCCCCGTCGACGGGGACGCCCCCACCCGCCGGGTGTTCGCGGCCGTACGGCGTGGCGCCGAGGGGCATCCGCTGATCCGTCCGGTGCTGGAGGCGCTGGGCGAGGCGGCGCGGCCGTGAGGCGTCCGTAACGCGTGTGTTTCATATGTGGGATAGCGTCCCGAACGTGAAACGCGACGATGTGATCGCCCCCGCTCCGCCCAGTACCGGTCTCGACGTCCGCCTCGGGGCTCGTCTCGCCGAGCTGCGTGCCGAACAGGGATGGTCCCTGGGGGAGTTGGCGGAACGCAGCGGGTTGAGCAAATCGACCCTCTCCCGTGCCGAGCGGGCCGAGACCAGCCCCACCGCGGCCCTCCTCAACCGGCTCTGCGGCGTCTACGGCCGGACCATGTCCCAGCTGCTCAGTGAGGTCGAGGCGGAACCCGCGCCGGTGCTGCGCGCGGCCGAACAGCGGGTGTGGGAGGACCGCGCCTCCGGTTTCGTGCGGCGTTCCGTGTCGCCGCCGCACGACGGGCTGCGCGGCGAACTCGTCGAGGGCCGGCTCGCCAAGGGCGCGGACATCTCCTACGACCGCCCGCCGGTCCCCGGCCTGGAGCAGCACCTCTGGGTACTCGACGGAACGCTCGCCGTGACCGCGGAGGGCACCGAGCACCTCCTCGACACGGGTGACTGCCTACGGCTGCGGGTATGGGGGCCGACGCGGTTCCGGTGCGCCGGACCGGGGGAGACGCGGTACGTCCTGGCGGTGGTGCGGCCATGACCGTACTGCGCCTCGGGGCGGACCAACTGAGGCGGCGTGCGGCCGAGTTGGCCGACCTGCTGGCCGACACGGTGAACGCAGGCGCGTCCGTCGGCTTCCTCGCGCCGTTCACACGCGAGCATGCCCTCGACTGGTGGCGGGGGAGGGCGGACGCCGTGGCGGCCGGGCGACTCGCCGTGTGGGCGGCGCTGGACGGCGCCGGCCGGGCCGTCGGTACGGTCGGCCTGGTCTTCCCCGAGAAGCCCAACAGCCGGCACCGCGCCGAACTGGTGAAGCTGATGGTCCACCGCGAGGCCCGCGGGCAGGGCCTCGGGCGCGGGCTGCTCGCCGTCGCCGAGGAGGCCGCCGCGGCCGACGGGATCACCCTGCTCCATCTGGACACCGAGACGGACAGTCCCGCCGAACACCTCTACCGTGCGGCGGGCTGGACCCGCGCCGGGATCATCCCGGACTACGCGCTCGACCCCTACGGGACACTGCGCCCGACCACCCTCTACTTCAAGCGCGTGGCCGCTCCCGCCCGATGACTGTCAGTGGCGGGGGCTACGGTTCGTCCCATGCCGGAAGCCGAAGACGTACGCCGTGTCGCCCTGTCCCTGCCGGACACCGCGGAGAAGACCGCCTGGAACATGCCCACGTTCCGGGTGGCCGGGAAGATGTTCGCCACGCTCCCGGAGGACGAGACCTCGATCGCGGTGCGCTGCCCCAAGGAGGAGCGCGACGAACTGGTGCTCGCCGAGCCGGACAAGTTCTGGATCGCCGACCACGAGGCGATGTTCGCCTGGGTCCGGGTCCGGCTGGCCGCGCTGGAGGACGAGGCCGAGCTGCGTGACATCCTGGCCGACTCCTGGAGGCAGGCGGCCCCGCCGCGACTCCTGGAGGCGTATCCGGAGTTGGGGCTGCCGGACGAGGCCTGACCGTACGCCGCCGCTCCGCGGGCGGAAAAGCCGGGTACGACCACCAAGCCGAGTGCGGTATTGTTTCCTTGCGCGTTTCGACCGGGGAAACCCCAGGTCAAACGGCACCGGGACGTGGCGCAGCTTGGTAGCGCACTTGACTGGGGGTCAAGGGGTCGCAGGTTCAAATCCTGTCGTCCCGACTTGCGAGAAGCAGGTCACAGGGCATGTCGGAGGTATCCGGCATGCCCTTTCGGTTGTGCTCTGTCGGCGCTCTTGCCCCCTCCGCGTGGCTGGGCGCTTACCTCGTGCCGACAGCGGGGCGGCGTAGGCTGACGAGCGAGAGTTTGAACTCTCAAACATTCGCTCATCGGAGAACGTCATGCGCGTCGCGATCACCGGATCCACCGGACTCATCGGTTCCGCCCTCACCCGTTCCCTCCTCGCCGACGGCCACCGCGTGCTGCGTCTCACCCGCGGTCGGACCGGGCCCCGGCCCGCCGACGGCACCGAGAGCGCACCCTGGGAGCCCGGCAGGCGGCTGGACCCGGCCGTCCTGGACGGGGTCGACGCCGTGGTGCACCTGGCCGGCGCGGGGGTCGGCGACCGGCGCTGGACCGCGGCGTACAAGCAGGAGATCCGGCTCAGCCGCCTCGCCGGGACGCGGACCGTCGCCGAGGCGTGCGCCGAGGCCGCCCGGCCGCCCCGGGTCCTGGTCTCGGCCTCCGCCACCGGGTACTACGGAGACACCGGCGACCGGGTCGTCACCGAGTCCGACCCGGCCGGGGGCGACTTCCTGGCCGGGGTCTGCGTGGGCTGGGAGTCCGCCGCCGCGCCCGCCGCGGGAGCCGGCGTCCGGGTCGTGCACCCGCGGACCGGTCTCGTGGTCTCCGCCGACGGCGGCGCCTGGGGCAGGCTGTTCCCGCTCTTCCGGTTCGGACTCGGCGGCCGCCTCGGCTCCGGCGATCAGTTCTGGCCGTTCATCTCGCTGCCCGACCACATCGCGGCGCTGCGGTACGCGATCGACCACGACGACATCTCCGGACCCCTCAACCTCACCGCCCCCGCACCGCTGACGAACCGTGAGATCACCCGGGCGATGGGCCGGATCCTGCACCGGCCCACCCTCGCCGCCGTCCCCGCCTTCGCCCTGAGGGCCGTCCTCGGTGAGTTCTCGGAAGGCATCACCGGCAGCTGCCGCGCGGTCCCGGACGGTCTGCTGAAAGCGGGCTTCGCCTTCCGGTACCCCGCCATCGACGACGCGCTGCGCACGGCCCTCCAGCAGGGCTAGGTCCTGTCGTCACATTCCCGTCGTCGCCCGGAGGGCGGCTCTGCGGCGTCAGGTGCGTGCTCTGGGGGTCCCCCCGGCCGGAGGCTGGGGGAGCGTGCATGGCGTCGCGGGGCAGGCGGGAATTTGACGACAGGGCCTAGCTAGGGCCCTGGCCGCCGGCCTTGGCGGGTCAGGCCGGGGTGAGGGGCTGGACGAGGGAGGCCGGGGTGGGCCGGGCCGGGTGGAGCTGCCTGGTGACCTCCGTCAGGTCGGCGATGAACATGCCCGCGAGTTCGGCGGTGAACCCGGTACGGACGACCAGTCGCAGGACGGTGACGTCCTGGCAGGGGGCGGGGAAGGCGTAGGCGGGCAGGTGCCAGCCGCGGGCGCGCATGGCGTGGGAGACGTCGAAGACCGTGAAGCCCTCCGTGCCGGGCGCCAACCGGAAGGCGAACGCCGGGAGTTCGGAGCCGTCGGTGATCAACTCGTAGGGAGCCATGGAGCGGATGCGGGTGGCGAGCGCACGGGCCGTCGTCCGGCTCTGGGTCGCCAGCTTCCGCAGCCCTTCGAAGCCGTAGCGCAGGAAGCTGTAGTACTGCGCGACGACGTGTGCCCCCGGACGGGAGAAGTTGAGGGTGAAACTGGGGGAGCGGCCGCCCAGGTAGTCGACCTCGAACACCAGGTCGTCGGGGAGGGCGTCGGTGTCCCGCCACAGGGCCCAGCCGAGGCCCGGGAAGACATGCCCGTACTTGTGTCCCGAGGTGTTGATGGAGGCGACGCGTTCGAGCTGGAAGTCCCACATCAGACCCGGGTCGAGGAAGGGGGCCACCATCGCACCGGACGCGCCGTCCACGTGCACGGGGATGTCGGTGCCGGTGGCGGCCTGGTAGCCGTCCAGGGCCATGCAGATGTCGGCGACGGGTTCGTAGGAACCGTCGAAGGTGGACCCGAGGACGGTGACCACGCCGATGGTGTTGTCGTCGCAGTACGCGGTGAGGGCGTCGGGCGTGAGGTGGTAGCGGCCGTGTTCCATCGGGACGTAACGCGGCTCGACCTCGAAGTAGTTGGCGAACTTCTTCCAGCACACCTGGACGTTCGCGCCCATCACCAGGTTCGGGCGCGCGGTGTCCTTGCCCTGGGCGCGGCGGCGCGCCTGCCAGCGGCGCTTGAGCGCGAGGCCGCCGAGCATGGCGGCCTCGCTGGAGCCGGTGGTGGAGCAGCCGCGGACCTGCTCCGGACGCGGCGCGTGCCAGAGCCGGGCGAGCATCCGCACGCAGCGCTCCTCCATCGCGGTGATCTGCGGGTACTCGGCGCGGTCCGCGAGGTTCTTCTCCGCGGTCTCCGCCATCAACTGCCGTGCCTGCGGCTCCATCCAGGTCGTCACGAAGGTGGCGAGGTTGAGCCGGGCGTTGCCGTCGAGCATCAGCTCGTCGCGGACCCGCCGCAGGACCAGGTCGGGCGACGCCGCCGACTCGGGCAGCTCGTCGACGGGTGACAGGAGGTCGGCGGCGGAAGCGGTCAGGGTGTCGAACTCGGTCGCGGGCAGGACGTCGGTATTCGGGAGGACGTCGGTATTCGGGATGGGCATGCGTGCCTCGGTGCTTTCTGGTCCGTGTGGGCCCCCGTGCACTCCGACGCTAGATCGCCGCGCGGTCCGACATGTCTGCCGATTACACCGATCCAGCGATCGATTTGCGCACTGATGAACTGAATTTTCCCTCACGCATACTGGCCTTTGCCGTGGCCGACCGCCGTCGCCTCACCGGGGACCCTGACCCGTCCGACCCCGGCGCGCCCGGCGGGCCTCCACCAGCAGGGGCACCACGGAGAGCACGACGATCACACCGACCAGCGGCAGCAGCCAGTCGTCGATGTGGGAGACCGAGGAACCCAGGGCGTACCCGGCGAGGACGAAGCTCTGGGACCAGACCACGCCGCCGACGCTCTGCCAGAGGGTGAACGGCCGCACCGGCACCCC
Organism: Streptomyces sp. NPDC006655; assembly: GCF_040703965.1. Classification (NCBI taxonomy): domain Bacteria; kingdom Bacillati; phylum Actinomycetota; class Actinomycetes; order Kitasatosporales; family Streptomycetaceae; genus Streptomyces; species Streptomyces sp. NPDC006655. Next base: position 23,634 of record NZ_JBEYJU010000063.1, read on the forward strand.
GAGCGCCCCGGCCGCCGGATGCAGCACGGAGCGCAGCATCGGCACGAAACGGCCGATCACCAGCGCCTTGCCGTAGCCGTAGCGGGCCAGCAGCCGTTCCGCCCGGGCGGCGCCCTCGCGCACCCGCGTCCGGGAGGTCCGGGCCAGCAACGGCCGACCGCCGTGCCGTCCGATCAGATAGCCGACCTGTCCGCCCGCCACCGCGCCCACGGCCGCGCACACCAGCACCTGCCACAGCTCGAGCCGCGGTGGCCGGTCCGCGGTCGCCGCGCACAGCACACCCGCCGGGAACAGCAGCGTGTCGCCGGGCAGGAAGAACCCGACGACCAGCAGCGCCGACTCGGCGAAGATCACCGCCAGCACGCCCAGCGCCCCGAAGGCAGCGAGCAGCGAGGCACTGTCCGTCGGATTGACGGCAATCACCACGCTCGCCTCCACCCTGTTCGCCGACCGCCTTCCCCAAGTGCCCCGTGACAACCTCCGGGACACTCTTTCACCACCACGTCCCGTGCCGGCCGCCCCGCCCCGGAGCGGGCAGGGACCGCCAGTCGTGCCACGTCGTACCGCCTGGCCCGGTGACGGCGACGGAATGAATCGACCGCCCCGGGGCACTCGACCGGCGAGGCCGCCGAGTGCGACGTAGCGCCTTGTCGGCTGCTGTCAATGGAGCCGTCACCCGATCGGATTGCTGTCGGACGGAGAATCCTGGGGTCGGGGCAGGAGGCGTACGGTCGCTGGATCGCCCCGGCCGACGTGGCGGGTGGCATGGGAACGGGAGGGGACGGCACCATGGCGGTCAGTGCTGGCGAGGAGTGGCAGGCGCGGGCGAAGTGCCGTACCGCCGACCCCGAGGAGTTGTTCGTCGAAGGGGCTGCCCAGAACCGGGCGAAGGCTGTCTGCGCAGGGTGCCCGGTGCGCACCGAGTGCCTCGCCTACGCCCTCGACCACCGCGTGGAGCACGGTGTCTGGGGCGGGATGACCGAGCGTGAGAGACGCGGTCTCCTGCGGCGCCGGCCGACGGTGACCTCCTGGCGGCTCCTCCTCGAGGCCGCGCGTACCGAGCACGAGCGCCCTGCCGCCCACCTCCGGAAGCAGGCCTGCTGAGCTCGCCCGACCGCCGCACGCGCCCGCCGTGTCCACCACGCTCCTGGGCGAAGGCGGGGCCGTACCGTCAGGGGGTGGAAGCCGCCCCGGTCCCCCGGCCGCGGTCACCGAGTCCCTCGCGGTGGGGGTGACTCGGCGTGCCGGCCCGGTGGGCCCTCGTCGCCCTCACCGTCGGCGGCCGGCCGCCGCACTCCCGGGACTCCCGGGACTCCCGGGACGCGTGACGGGCCACGGGCGGGACGGGTGCCGTCCGTCAGGAACGCCGCGACCACCTCGACGAACGCCTCCGGCGCCGCACGGTGGATCAGGTGTCCCACCGGAACGGTCACCAGTCGCCCACCGGGGACGCGGCGGGCGAGTTCGGCGACGCCCTCCTGGGGGACATGGCTGTCCGGGCCGCCGGCGAGCACGAGGGTCGCGGCGGTGATCCGGCCGAGCCGGTCCAGCCACCTGGGGTCGGGCACGTCGATCTGCCGTCTGACGGCCGGCACCGCCTCCCAGTCGAAGGCGAGGACTCCGTCCGGCCTCGCCGGGGTGCTCGGGCGCCGGGGACGGGGGGCCGGCACATCCTCCAGGACGAGCCGGCTCACCCGCCGCGGATCGTCCTGCGCGAGCAGGTACGCCACGACCCCGCCCATGGAGTGCCCGATCAGCTCGACCGGCCGCAGTGCCAGCGCGTCCAGGAAACCGACCACGTCGGCCGCCATGAGTTCCAGCGAGTAGTCACCCGGCCAGTCGCTGCGGCCGTGGCCGCGCAGATCGAGGGCGTACACCCGGCGGCTTCGGGCGAGGGCGGGCACGACCGCCTCCCAGTCGGTGGCGTCCTCACCCAGCGCGTGCAGCAGGACGAGCGGCGGAGCCGCGGCGGGACCCGACACCCGGCAAGCCAGCCGAACCCCACCGACGTCGACCGAGCGCTGCTCAACCATCCCCGGAGGATACGCGCCCGGCCGCGGTCACAGGGCGCGCTCCACGCGAGGGCACGCATCAGCCCTTGACGGGACCGCCGTTGATGGCGACGCGCTGGCCGTAGCGGGCGTACGGGTAGTAGTCGTACGTCGCATGGTGCTGGACGCAGCGGTTGTCCCAGAAGACCAGGGTGCCCGGGGTCCAGCGGACGCGGCAGTGCAGCACCGGCCTGCGGGCGACGACGTCGAAGAGCAGGTCCAGCAGGGCCCGGCTCTCGTCGGCGGAGAGCTGCGGGATCCGGCTGGTGTAGGCCTTGTTGACGTACAGGAGTCGGCGGTCGGTCTCGGGGTGCCGGGCGACGAGCGGGTGCTCGCTCTTGGGGATGACGTAGTCCGCGGGCGGTGTGTACCCGGCCAGCGCCTGCGCGCCGTCGTGGATCGCGGTCAGCGGCTCCAGCAGGCCGCGCATGGCCGGTGACAGCATCTCGTAGGCGAGGTGCATGTTGGCGAAGAGGGTGTCCCCGCCGCACCCCGGTTCCGGTGTCTCGGTGATGTAGAGCATCGACCCGAGTGACGGTTCGGCGTCGGCGGTGCCGTCCGCGTGCCAGCCGTTGCCCGCCACGTCCGCCGCGGCCGAGGTGGTGCGGATCTCCAGGATGTGGGGATCGCCCTCGGGCGGCGGCGGGTTGACGGGGCGCAGCTCACCGAAGGCGGCGGCGAAGCGCTTGTGCTGCTCCGCGGTGATCGTCTGGTCGCGGAAGACGAGGACGTGGTGGTCGCGGAAGGCGGTCCGGATCTCCTCCAGTTGCTCCGCCGGGATCTCCCGTGACAGGTCGACGCCCGAGACCTCGGCCCCCAGCACGGGGGTGATCCGCTCGACGGTCAGCGTGCGGTAGGGGTGCACGGGACGCGTGGTCACCGCTTCCAGGGCTTCGCGTTCGTATGACTCCATGGCAACCTCCAGCGCGGGATGGGGTTTACAGGTGGGCGGTCCCGTGGGTCCCGGGACCCGGGGGCGCCAGCGTCGCCCTGATGGTCTCGGCCACCTCGTGCACGTGGGGGGCCGCGACGACGCCGTAGTGGTCCGTGGGCAGGTACCCGAGGACGGCGGACGGGGGCAGGCAGGCGGCCCACTGCCGGTCCTGCTGCTCGAGGTCCGCGGGGACGGGCAGGCCCGCCGTGGGGTGTGCGGCCAGCCACAGGTGGGTGGGGACGGCGACGAGCGGCCGTACCCGGTGTTCCCCGAGGCTGCGCAGGTTGGCGCGGCAGCAGCGGGCCAGCCTCTCCGCGTACGCCTGTGCGTGCCCGGTCGGCGGCGCGGAGGCGCCGGCGCCGAGTTCGGCGGCGAACACCCTCTCCAGGTGCGCCTCGTCGTAGGCGGCGACGAGCGCTCCTGCCCGGGGTGGTGGCGGATCCAGCAGGTAGAGCGCCTCCGGTGGGCGGCCCGCCGACTCGGCGAGGGCGGCCATCTCCATCGCCACCCGGGCGCCGTAGGACCATCCGGCCAGGTGCAGCCGGTGGTCCGGTCCGCCGAAACGGTCACGTAGTGCCGTGTCGTAGTGGCGGGCGCGGTCGGCCAGCGACCACGCGGGCGTCTCGGTGCCGCGCAGTGCCGGGTCGGCGATGAGGCACACCGTCGGGGCGGGTCCGAGCGCCGCCACCAGGGAGCGGTAGGCCTGGACGTCTCCGCCCACGGGATGCACCAGGCACAGGACGGACGGACCGGTTCCCTCCTGCCAGATGTCGAGGCCCACGAGGGAGGCGCCCGCGGTGGGCTCGGCGGTGGTGAGGGCCGCCTCGATGTGCTTCAGGATCTCCGTGAGGCTGACCCGGTGGCTGAAGGAGGCCAGGTCGAACTCGACGCCGTAGTCGTCCTCGATCTGCGCGATCAGGGTGATCAGGGTCAGCGAGTCGGCGCCCAGGTCGTAGAGGGAGTCCTCGGGGTCCAGTTCGGCCACGCCGAGCAGATCCCGGACCACCCGGGCCATGGCGTCCGCGCGCACCACCGATCCGCCGGCGGTGGAGGATCCCTCCGCCGCGGCCGTCGGCTGCGCCGGTGCGGACCCCGAGGATCCGTCCGCGGTCCCGGCGGGGGCGTAGAAGCCCCGGGAGACATCGATGTCGGTGGTGGACACGAGGAGTTGCGGCAGTTGCAGCGCGAGGGCCCGGCCGAAGACCGCTCTGCCCTCCTCGGCGGTCAGGCCGACCGCCAGATGGGCCTGGTGGCGGCTGTCCGTGTGCAGGACGCGGGCCGCCATTCCGGTCTCGCGCCAGATGTCCCAGTCGATACCGATCCGCACGGTCGTCTCCGTGTCGGTGGCCCGGTGGTGGGCGAAGCCGTCGAGGAGGCCCGCGCCCGCCGCGTAGTCGCTCTGGCCGACACCGCCGAGCAGCGCGGACATGGAGGAGCAGTAGACCGCGATCTCCGGACGGAAGGCTCCGATCAGGTGCTCGACGACGAGTGCGCCCCTCTCGCGGACCGCGGCGGCGTCGCGCATCGCGGTGGCGTCGCGTCGTACCAGCAGGGCGCCGTGGCCGAGACCGGCCGCGTGCACAACGCCGTCCAGCCGCGCCGTGCGGTCGGCGACGGCCGCCGCCACCTCGTGCACGGGCATGGCCGCGAGATCCGCCGGGACGAGACCGACGCGGTCGGCCCATCCGCGCAACTCCTCGGGCAGCCGCGGGTTCCGGGACAGCAGCAGCACCCGGCCGCGGGTGTGTTCGAGCAACCAGGCGGCGACGGCGCGGCCGATACCGCCCGTGCCGCCGAGCACCAGGTGGACGGTGTCCGCTCCGGCCGGCACGGGGGACCGCGCACCCAGCGGCTCCCGCTCCGGTACGGGCACGGTGCCCGACCGCCACCAGTAACCCTGCCGCAGCGCGAGCTGGCGCGGCAGGGCCGGTTCGTCGCCCTGCCCGTCGGGATGCCCGGCCGCAGGTGCTCCCGCGACGACCGCGGCCACGTGCCCGGCCCAGCGCGTGAGGTCGGGGTCGGGGAGGTCGAGCCAGTGGCCGCGCAGGGCGGACTCCTGAGGGGCGACCTCGACCGGCCCGGCGAGCAGCGCCAGTTCCGGCCTGTCCACCGCTCCCGTCACGGGCCGGGCGCCGTACGACAGCCACCACACGCGTGGGGAGCCGTCCCGCCCGGCCAGCGCCTGCGCCAGCGCGGCGGTGCTGTCCAGGCAGGTGTGACGGGCCTGTTCCAGGGTCCCGGTACCGACCGGGCCCGTCACGTCGAGGGGCAGGGCGTGCACCCACTCCGTGCCGACGGAGACCGGAGCACCGTCCTCGGCCAGCGCGTCGAGCAGCAGGCGCACGGACGCGGGGTCGGCGGGGTCCACGGCGTAGGTGTCGGGTCCGGTGCGGGCGAAGGCGCCGGCCGGGTGCACCCGTAGCACGCGCGACGCCACCGCGCCGAAGGGCGCGAGCGCCGCCCGCGGGGTGCTCCCGGGGGCCACGACGACGACGGCGGCCGCGTGGCCGGCCGGCCCCCTGGTGTCCGCGACGGCGGCGCGCCGCAGCCGGACCCAGTGCGGCTGGTGCAGCCAGGCGTCCTGGGGCAACCGCCGGGGCACGGCCGCGGGGACCTCGCGCGGCTTCTCACCCGCCTCCCGGAGCGGCTCCCCACGCAGCTCCTGAGGTGGGCTCTCGGGCGTGTCCCTGGACCGCCGGTCGAAGTCGTACGTCGCGAGGGAGAAGGACGGGGGCGGGAAGTCCCGTGGGGCCGGCGCGGAGCCCGCCCCCCAGTCGACAGGGCGCCCGGCCGTCCAGTCCGCGGCGAGTTCCTGGGCCGTACGGCCGGTCGCGGAGACCGCCACGGCGTCCGGGTCCGCGGTACCGGGCGGCACCGCTCCCGCGGCCACCGCGCGCAGCCAGTGCTCGGCCGCGGCGGCGTCCGCCACGGGGGCCGCGATCCGCAGACGGCGCGGGACCCGCCCGGACTGGAGGTGACGCAGCACCGCCCCGTAGTGCTCGGGCCGGAGCCGGAGGTAGTCGGCGATCCGGCCGGCGTCGGTGGCGAGGGCGTCCATGCCGGACGCCGACAGCACGAGGCACCCGGGTGCCTCGCGGGCCGCCGCCGGTCCGGGCGCGGTGTCCTGCTCCACGATGACGTGGGCGTTGGTGCCGCCGATCCCGAAGCTGCTGACGGCCGCCACCCGTGCCCGCCCCCCGGGCCAGGGCAGGGCCTCGGCCGGGACGTGGAAGGGGGTGGGGTCGGGGCCGATCTCCGGGTTGAAGGCACGGAAGTTGAGGCTGGGCGGGAGCGTCCCGTGGTGCACGGCGAGGACCGCGCGGACGAGGCCCACCACACCGGCGGCCGCGCCCAGGTGGCCGAGCTGGCTCTTGACGGAGCTCAGCGCGCAGCGGCCGGACTCACTGACGTCGAACGCCTGCCGCAGCGCCCCCACTTCGACCGGGTCGCCCAGCCGGGTGCCGGTGCCGTGGGCCTCCACGTAGCCGACGTCGGCGCCCGCGCGTCCGGCGCGGGACAGGGCGGTGCGGATCACCTCCCGCTGCCCGGCCAGGGACGGCGCGGTGTAACTCATCTTCGCCGCACCGTCGTTGTTGATGGCGGAGCCCGTGACGAGGGCGTAGACGGTGTCGCCGTCACGGCGTGCCCGCCGCAGCGTCTTCAGGACCACGACACCGACGCCGCTCGCGCCGACCGTGCCGGTGGCGTCGTCGCTGAAGGGGCGGCAGTCGCCGTCCGCGGAGAAGATGTGCTGCGGCCGGTAGCGGTACCCGCCGGTCAGACCGGGGTCGACGAGCACACCTCCGGCGAGCATCACGTCGGCCTCGCCCTGCCGGAGCAGGCCGGCGGCGAGGTGCACGGCGACCAGCGAGCTGGAGCAGGCCGTCTGCGCGCTGAACGCGGGGCCGGTCAGCCCGAGGTGGTACGCCACCTTGGTGGCCAGGAAGTCCTTGTCGTGGTGCAGGGCGAGCTGGAAGCCGTCGGGCAGCCGGCCGGGATCCGCCTCGCGCAGCAGCGACTGGAAGTAGGTGTTCTCGCCCGCACCGGCCACCAGGCCCACCCGGGTGGCCGAGGTGTCCGCCACTCCGGCGTGTGCCAGGGCCTGCACGGCGGCCATCAGCAGATGGCGCTGCTGGGGGTCCATCAGGCGGGCCTCTTGGGGGCTGATGCCGAAGTGGCCCGGGTCGAAGTCGAGGATGCCGTCGAGGGTGCTGTGCGCGCCGACGACACCGTCCGGCGCGTCGACGCGGCGGATCCCCGTGCCGCCGGACACCACCAGCTCCCAGAAGGCGGCCAGGTCCGGGGCGCCGGGCACCCGTACCGCCATGCCGACCACCGCGATCGGCTCGCCGGGTACCGGGGTCCCGTCGTCCTGCGCGGCCGGTTCGGGGAGCGGCCGGGGGGCGGTGAGGTGGCGGGCCAGGGCGCGGACGGTGACGTGCTCGAAGAGGTCCGCGACGCTGAAGCGCAGGCCGAGTGCCGTGGTGCAGCGCAGGTGGAAGCGCATCAGGGCGAGACTGGAGGCACCCGCCTCGAAGAACGTCTGGTCCGGTGCGATCGGCGACCCGGTGACCTCCTCGAAGGCGGTGCTGAGCCGCTCCTCCTCGGCCGACAGGTCCGTGCGGACGGCCGCGGAACGGCGTATCTCCTCCCCCGGCGCCCGGACCACCGCCCGCCGGTCCAGCTTGCCGCTGGGCGTGCGGGGCAGTCGCGCCAGCCTGCGGAAGCGGTCCACGCGTACGTAGGAGGGCAGCAGGGCGGACAGATGCGCGGCCAGCTCGTCGGCGGACGGTGCTGCGCCCCGCAGCTCCAGGCCCGCGGTCAGCCCGTCGCCGTCCCGGGCGACCACGGCGTTGACCACGGCCGGGTGGCGCAGCAGGGCCGCCTCGACCGAACCGAGTTCGAGCCGGTGCCCGCTCAGTTTGACCTGCTGGTCGTCCCGGCCCGCGAAGTGCAGCAGCCCCGCACGGTCGAAGAACGCGCGGTCACCGCTGCGGTAGAACAGTCCGGCGCCGGGGAGTTCCACGAAGCGGGGGTCGTCGGACGCGGGTTCGCCGGACGCGGGGTCGTCGAGGTAGCAGCGGGTGGTCATGGTGCCGCCGATCAGCAGCTCGCCGGTGCACCCGGCCGGGACCGGGTCGCCCTGGGCGTCCACCACCCGCAGGTCCGCGCCGGCCACCGGGCGCCCGACGGCGGGCCGCTCGGGCCAGCGTGCCGGGTCTCCCGCCAGGCACAGCGCGCTGACCACATGGGTCTCGGTCGGCCCGTAGTGGTTGAACAGGCGTGCGCCGGACAGCCCGGCGAACCAGCGCCGGATGCTGTCGGTGCACACCAACTGCTCGCCCGCGGTGACCACTTCGCGCAGTCTGGCGGGGTACCTGTGCAGGCGGACGGCGTACTCGGCGAGCAGTTGCAGGGCCACGTAGGGCATGAAGATCCGCTCGGCGCCGGAGGAGTCCAGCCGGTCCAGGAGCGCGGGCACGTCCTGCCGCCACTCGGGACGTACGAGGTGGAGACTGCCCCCGGTGCACAGCGTCCCGAAGATCTCCTGGAAGGACACGTCGAACGCCAGCATCGAGAACTGCTGGGTGGCCGCGGGGGCGGTCAGGCCGCCGGGCCCGGACTGCCACCTGATCAGGTCGCACAGCGTACGGTCGTGGATCTGCACGCCCTTGGGGACGCCGGTGGAGCCGGACGTGAACAGCGTGTAGAGGGGGCGGGCGCCGTCGTGCGTCGGCGGCTCGGCCGCGTACCGGTCGTCCGGGTGCCCGTCGTACGACGCACTCGTGCCCTCGCCGCGTGGTGACGCCGGGCCCGGCGGGAGGACGAGGTGGCGCACCACACCGTCCGGGAGCAGTGTGTCCAGCGTCGGCGAGCTGTCCCGTGCGGTCAGGACGCACAGGGGGTCGACGCGTGCCAGGACGCGGCGCAGCACGTCGGGAGGGTAGGACGGGTCGAGGGGGACGGCGGTGACGTTCAGCCTCGCGAGCGCCAGCAGCGCCACCACGTGTTCGGGGGAGGGGTCCAGGTACAGGGCCGCCCGGCAGGGGCTGCCGTCCGGCGGGATCGGGTAGCGGTCGGCCAGCTCCGCGGCCAGGGCCGCGGCTTGGGCGTCGAGGGCCGCGTAGCTCAGGGTGGCGCCGTCGGCCGTGACGACGGCGGTGGCGTCCGGAGCGCGGCCGACCTGCCGGGCGAAGCCTTCGGCGACCGTGGTGAAGCCGGGTTCCGGGGCGGGTCCGCGCCCGTGCTGCGGAAGCGACCGCCGGTACGGCTCGACGAGTTCGCGGGCGGTGCGGCGGCCACCGGCCGCGAGCGCGTCCACGCCCCGCCGGAACAGTTCCGCCATCGCCTCGACGTCCTCGCCGGTGAAACGGTCCTCGGCGTACTCCCAGAGCACGTCGAGTCCGTCCGCGTGCTCGACCACGGAGACCGTCATCGGGCACTTGGCCTCGGGCGCCGCCCACCACAGCGGGCGCTGCACGCAACCGGGCAGCCGCAACGCCCCGAAGTCGGTGTTCTCCAGGACGAACAGGAAGTCGAACGGTGCCCCGTCCGGGGTGCCGTCACCGACACCCTCCCAGCCGGTCAGGACGTCCGTGAAGGCCACGTCCTGGCGTCCGAGCACCTGCCCCGTGCCGGTTCCGGCGCGGTCGAGGTGCGCGCGCAGGTCCTCACCGGGCGCGACGGTCAGGGGCAGCAGCACGGTGTTCGCCATCATGCCCGTGCTGTTCTCGAACTCGCGCACCGGGCGGCCCGCGACCGGCGCGGCGATGCGCGGGCGGACCAGGCCGGTCACGCCGTACAGGCACCAGGAGAAGACGCTCAGCAGGACCTGGAACCGGGTCAGTCCGGACTCGGCGCACAGCTGGTCGACCTGCGCCCGGCGGACGACGTCGAGGGTGGTGTGCAGAAGGCGCGCCCGCGGTGCCGGGCCGGCGTCCCGGGCGGGCAGCGGTTCCTGGGGCTCCTCCTGTCCCCGGTAGAACGCCAGGAGTTCGTCGCGCTGCCGCTGGTAGGCCGGGCTCGCGAACCGGTCGCTCTGCCAGGCGGCGAAGTCCAGCGGGGTCGGAGCGGGCGCCTCGGGCCGGTCGTCCTCGGCGTAGGCGGCCGTCAGGTCGTGCAGCAGGATGCCCAACGACCAGCCGTCCACGGCGATGTGGTGCAGGTGCAGCAGGAGCGTGCCGCCGCCGGCCCGCGGCAGCCAGCAGGCCCGGAGCATGCGGGGAACGCCGAGGTCGAAGGGCTCGGCGAAGAACGCGTCGGCGAAGGCGTGCGCCTCCTCCTCGTCCCAGGCATGCCGGGGGTCCGGCTCGTGCCAGGGGTCGTACGGCTCGCCGACGGTCTGCTCCAGGCCGTCCGGCCCGAGGGCGAAGCCGGTCCGCAGCGCCTCGTGGCGTGCCACGAGGCCGCGCAGCGCTCGCCGCAGGGCGGTGGTGTCGACGGGGCCGTCCACCTGGAAGGCCTGGTTGACCGAGTAGGCCCGCGAGCCGGGGGAGTGGCGCTGTATCAGCCACAGCCGCTGCTGTTCGCTGGTGGCGGGCGCGGAGCGGGCCCCGGAGACCACCGGTGCCGGCAGGGCGCTCTCCTCGCCGGGGTGTGGCGTGTCGAGGTACCGGGCCACGGACGCGAGGTCGCCGTGCAGGACGGCCGTCCGGGGCAGCTCGCGTCCCCAGCGCTGTCGTACGGCGAAACAGAACCGCAGCGCCTTCAACGAGTCGCCGCCGGCGGCGATCCACCGGTCGCCGAGCCCGAGGCCGGTGGTGCCGAGCACCTCCTCGGCCAGCTCGACGACCCGGCGCTCGGTCTCCGTGGCGGCCGGTCCGTCGGGGCCGTGGACGGAGCCGGGCGCGGTGGGCCGCCAGGGCCGGTCGGCCCGGCGCAGCAACGCGGCCCGGTCGACCTTGCCGTTGGCGTTGAGGGGCAGTTCGGGCACGCGGTGGATCTGGTGGGGGCGCATGTAGACCGGCAGGTGGGTCACCAGGTGGCGGTCGAACTCCTCGTAGGACAGTTCCTGGCCGAGGACGACGAACGCCAGCAGTTCGTTGGGCGCCTCCCGGCCCGCGCGGCGCGTGCACACGTAGGCCCGCCGGACCGCCGGGTGGCCGAGAACGCGCCGTTCCACCTCGCCGGGCTCGATCCTGAAACCACGGACCTTGACCTGGCGGTCGGTGCGTCCCACGTACTCCACCAGGCCCTCGTCGACGGCCCGTACGAGGTCGCCGGTGCGGTAATACCGCTCGTCGCCGCCGTCGAGCCACGGCAGCCGCACGAAACGCCGCTCGGTCTCCGCGGGGAGGTTGCGGTATCCGACGGCGAGTCCGGCCCCGGACAACAGGAGTTCGCCGACCTCACCGGGCGCGGCGACCCGCTCCCGGCCGGGTACGACCACCACCGCACCGGTCCCCGGCAGCGGACGGCCGATCGGCACCACGTCCCCGTCGAAGTCCCGGGGGATCGCATGGCACAGGGCGAAGGTGGTGGACTCCGTCGGACCGTAGACGTTGAACAGGCGGGTGCCGCTGCCGGCGTTGTCCCGGTACCAGCGGCGCATCACCCCCGCGTCGAGCTGCTCACCGCCCACGAGAACCTCGCCGGCTCCGGCGAAGCAGTGCGGTACGGCCGTGACCACCGCGTTGAACAGCGCCGTGGTGATGAAGACGGTGTCAACGCGCCCGTGTTCCAGTGCCGCCGCGAGCCGCTCGGGACTCTGCACGTCGCCGTCGCGCAGGATCACGACGCAGCCACCGGTCAGCAGCGGCACCCAGACCTCGAAACTCAGCGCGTCGAACGCCGGATTGGCCACGCAGGCATAGCGCAGGCCGGGCTCGACGCGGAGGTAGCCGGGGCGCGCCAGTCGCCGGACTCCGGCGTCACGGACCTCGACTCCCTTGGGCTGCCCGGTTGTTCCGGAGGTGTAGAACAGGAAGGACACCTCGCCGGGAGCGGACGGTTCCGGCACGGCGGCAGCGGCGTCCGGAGGTTCGGGCAGCAGCGCGTCCGCGGCGACCGCCCGCACCTCCCGCGGCAGGCCCGTGGCGCCGTCGACCGTCTCGTACACCAGGGCGGCCGCGGCCGAGTCCCGGAGGACGAAGTGACGGCGTTCGTCGGGACTCTGCGTGTCGAGGGGCACGACCCGCGCTCCCAGCCGCAGTACGCCCAGCATCACGGGGACCAGTCGCCACGACCGCGGCAGCGCCACCGCCACGGTCTGCCCCGCGGTGACGCCCCGACGCCCGAGCTCCCGCGCGACGGCGGCGGCCGCCGCGTTCAACGTCGCGTAGTCCAGTGTCACTTCACCGTCGGCGACGGCCTCGGCGTGTGGAGTGCGAAGGGCTCGGCGGTGGACGTCGAGGGCTATGCCGGCCGAGGCACTCACGTCCTCGGCCACGTCGAGCGTTCTCATCGTGCCTCCGACGTGTGGGAACGAGTGGTGCGCTCCGGCTCGCCCCGGCCGGGTGCGGAGGTCAGCCGGTTCAGTTCGGCGGTGAGGACGGCGGCGACCCGGGGCAGTTCGTCGCTCTCCAACATGTCCCAGTGACCGCAGGCGACCGGCTCCACCACGAACCCGCCGCTGACGCGACACCGCCAGAACGCGCGTAGACGAGCGGCGGCGTCCTCGACGTCCGCGTCCTCGCCCGCCACGGCCGTCGCCTGCAACAGCACGACGCGGGCGGGTGTCTCGGGCACGGCGTAGTCGCGCGCCGTCTCGCGATGGTGGTTGTAGACGTTCAGGTACCGGACCACCTGGGCGTCGTCGATACCCGGGTACATGCCGTTGAAGCGCACCAGTTTCTCCCGGAACTCCGCCATGCCGACCGGCGCGGTCGCGGTGCCTTGCTCGTCGTCCTGGGCGCCGTGGGTGTCGAGGAGGACCACGCTCACCTTCTGGTGCCCGGCCGTCACCAGGCGGCGGCCCATCTCATAGGCGATCAGGCCGCCGTAGGAGAGCCCGCACAGCACCAGTGCCTCGTCGGCGCGGGGGGCGACGAGCCGCAGATACTCCTCGGCCATCGCCTCGACACCTGGCAGGAGGGGCTCGCCGGGATTGATGCCGGGCGCCTGGAGCCCCACCACGCCGACCTCTTCGCCCAGTTCGGCGGAGAGCGGCAGGTAGCAGAAGGCGGTGCCGCCGGCGGGGTGCACACACACCACGCGCTGCCGGCCACCACCCGCACGGAACTCGACCAGGCTGCCGGGTTCCGCGGACCGCGCATCGCCGCCGTCGCCGCGCACCCGCTCGGCGAGCGCCTCGATGGTGGGGTGCAGCATGACCTCCCGCACGGGCAGGGCGACGCCGAGTTCCTCCTGGACGGCGGCTGCCATCTTGATCGCCGATATCGAAGTGCCGCCCAGCTCGAAGAAGTTGTCGCCGACCCCGATGTCCGGGTGCAGCAGCACCCGGCGCCAGACCCGGTACAGGGCCATCTCCACATGGTCACGGGGCGCGGCCGTGTTGACCTGCCCCGCTCGGGCTCCGGCCGCGGCGCGCAGCACCTCCGCCCGGTCCACCTTGCCGCTGCGGTTCAACGGGAGTCGCTCGAACTCGGCCACCACGGCGGGGATCATGTAGTCCGGCAGACGGTCCTCGAGGGCCGCACGCCACTCGTACGGCAGCCGTGCGGCCCGCGCGCCGCATCCCACGCCGGCGACCAGGCGGGGGCCGCCCGGCGCGTCGCGATCGGCCAGGACTACGGCCTCCCGTACGCCGGGGACCGCCAGCAGCGCGGCCTCCACCTCGCCGGGCTCGATACGGAAGCCGCGCAGCTTGAGCTGGTCGTCGCGGCGGCCGACGTACTCCGCGTTGCCGTCCGGCAGCCAGCGCGCCAGGTCACCGGTGCGGTACAGGCGTTCACCGGGGACGAACGGGTCGGGCACGAAGAGCTCTTCGGTGAGGTCGGGGCGGTTCAGATAGCCCCGGGCCAGACTCGCCCCGCCGAGGTGGACCTCGCCCGTGACTCCCACGGGCACCGGCCGCATCCGCTCGTCGAGCAGGTACAGGCGGGTGCCGCGCAGCGGGCGGCCGATGGGACACGGCCGCTCGTACGGCTGCGGGTCGGTGTAGGCGGTGGAGTAGAGCGTGGCCTCGGTCGGGCCGTAGCCGAAGCAGACGCGCAGACCGGGCAGCAGCTCACGCATCCGGTACAGGGTGCTCTCCGGCAGCGACTCCACTCCGGTGAGGAGCCGGCTCAGGCTGGACCCGGCCAGGCGTGCGGCGGGATCCTCACCGATCCACAGGACGTAGGCCGGGGGCAGGAACGCCTGGGTGACCTTGCGTTCGCGCATCCAGTCCAGCAACGCCGCCGGATCACCGCGGAGTTCGTCGGGTACCAGGTGGAGGACGGCGCCGGTGGTCAACGGGACGAGGAGTTCGTGCACCGACGCGTCGAAGCCGATGCTCGACCAGGCCGAGGACGCCTCTCCGGGAGCGTCCTCCATGAGTTCGCGCCAGTGGTCGAGGAGGTTGACGACGCTGCCGTGCGTCACCGCCACGCCCTTGGGGCGGCCGGTCGACCCCGAGGTGTAGATGACGTAGGCCAGCCGGGCCGGGTCCGCGTCGACGGCCGGTGCCCCGTCCCGGGTCCCCGCCGCCTCCAGCTCCGCCAGGTGCTCCCACGCCTGCCCGCCGTGGTCCGCGATGCCGCTCCGGTCGGTGAGCACGAGGACCGGTCGGGCGTCGCTCACCATGGCGGTGAGCCGCTCGGGGGGCTGGCCGGGGTCGAGAGGCAGGTAGGCGGCGCCCGACTTGAGGATGCCGAGCACGCCGACGACGAGATCGGTGGTGCGTCCGGCGTGCAGGCCCACCACCCGGTCGGGGCCGGCACCGCGGGCGATCAGGGCATGGGCGAGACGGTTGGCCCGGCGGTCGAGTGCCGCGTAGTCGAGCTCCGCGTCCCCGGCCACCACCGCGCACTGCCCGGGGCGTTCGCGGACCTGCGCGGCGAAGCGTTCCAGCACGCCCGCCGCCGGGCCGGTCACGGCGGGCCCGGTGCCGAAGTCGGCCAGCAGCGCCCGCTGTTCGTCCTCGTCGAGCAGCGTCAGGTCGGCGATCTCGGCGTCGGGCCGCTCGGTCATCAGACGCAGCACGCGGAGGAACTGCCGCACGTACCGTTCGATCGTCGTCCGGTCGAAGAGGGCCACCGCGTAGTCGATCTCCCCGGTGAGCCGTCGGCCCTCGTCGGCCAGGGCCAGCACCATGTCGAACTTCGCGGGGACGTGAGCGGCGTCCTCCCGCAGTTCGACCTGAAGGCCGGGGAGTTCGAGTTCCTTCCGCATGGAGGGGACCCAGGCGAACATGGTCTGGAACAGCGCTGTGCAGGCGGGGCTCCGCGGCGGGTTGACCAGTTCGACGACGCGCTCGAACGGGAGGTCGACGTGCTGGAGGCCGTCACGGACCCGCTGGTTCACCCGCTTCAGGGCGTCGCTGACGCTGGGCGAGCCGGAGAGGTCCGCGCGCAGGGCGAGGGTGTTGACGAAGAAGCCGATCAGGTTCTCGACGTCCCCGCGTCGGCGGTTCGACGTGGGGGCGCCGACCACGATGTCGTCCTGCCCGGAGAGCAGGGACAGCAGCACGGACCAGCCGGTCAGGACCGTCGCGTAGAGGGAGACATCGTTGTCCGCGGCCAGCGCGCGCAGGGCCCGCGTCAGGTCCTCGTCCACGCACACGGGCAACCGGTCCCCGTGGAAGTCCTGTTCGGGCGGCCGGGGCCGATCGGTGGGCAGGGAGATCACGGCGGGGGCGTCCGCCAGTGCCGCGGTCCAGTAGTCGGCGTGCGAGGCGGGTTCGTCCCCCGCCATCCACTCCCACTGCCGGCGCGTGTAATCGCTGTACTGCCAGGTCAGTTCGGGCAGCGACGCGTCCTGACCCTGTTGGAGCGCGGAGTACACCAGGCCCAGCTCGCGCAGCAGCAGGGAGCGGGACCAGCCGTCGAAGACGATGTGATGCACCGTCAGGATCAGCACGTGATGGTCCGGTCGGAGCGCCAACAGGCAGCCCCGCGCCATGGGTTCCTCACCCAGACGGAACGGGGTGCCCTCGACCTGCGACCGTATGCGCGTGAACCGGTCGGCCGCGTCCGGCAGCCCCGTCAGATCCTCGAAGGCCACCGGGAACCCCTTGTCCGGAGGATCGACGACCTGGAGGGCCGACCCCCCTGCGGGCACCAGCCTGGTGCGCAGGGCCTCGTGCCGGGCCGAGAGCAGCCGCAGCGCCTCGATCAGCAGGTCGCGGTCCAGCGGGCCCCGGATGTCGAAGGGCATCGGCTCGTTGTAGGCGGCGCTGGCCTCTCCGTCCATGCGCGCCGTGACCCACAGACGCTCCTGCGCCAATGACAAAGGAGCACATTCTGTCTCTGCCGGAATGTCTTCGCCGGAATGATTACCGACTGCGATTCGGGGTAAAGACACGGATTACCCTTCCCGAGAATTGAGCGCGGCGCAAAGCAGTCGAAGTGAGTTCGGAGAAAATGCCTGCGGGGCTGGGGCTCTTCGGTGGGATCGCAGCGGGCGATCGACTGTCCGGCCTGGTCAAAGCCCTACTCGCGCCGCTATGCGGGCAGCGTGGAGAGCGGGGGGAGACGGTGGCTCATTTCCGTTGATGCTAAATGCGCTTTGATTGAGTGGTCAACCGTGACCAACGCCACACCCATTTCCTGGGGACCTGCTGTTTGCGCTCGGCGCGCGATATCGAGGGATTTGCCGGGAAGTGGGTCACCGTGACTCGTCGACCAGTCGGCGTGCGGCCACCTCCGCCCCGTCGGTGCGGAGCCGGCCCGCCAGGGACTTCGCGCGCGCCCCGGTCTCGGGCGACAGGGCGGACTCGAGGGCGACGCCCAGGGACGTGACGGTCGTGGTCGGGGCGTCGAGGGCCGCACCGAGCTCCAGTGCCGCCACCCGGCCCGCCCAGTACGGGTTGTCCGACAGCTGGAGGGGTATCACCACTTGCGGCGTGCCGGCCCGTGCCGCCGTCAGTGTCGTGCCCGCGCCACCGTGGTGGACCACGGCGGCCACCTTGCGGAACAGGTTCTGATGGCTGACCTCGCCGATGGCGAAGCAGTCGTCCCCGTCGTCGACGAGATCCAGGTCCGCCCAGCCGCGGGACACCAGGACGCGGTGGCCCAGGGCGCGGATCGCCTCGACGGCCACGCCGCCGATGCCTTCCGCCGGGGACATGCTGCCGAAGCCCACGTAGACCGGCGGGGCGCCCGCGTCCAGGAAGCTCTCCAGGTCCGCCGGGAGCGGGCGTTCGTCCGGGAGGGTCCAGGCGCCCGTCTGCACGACGTCGAGGCCGGGTGCCCCCGGCCACGCTCCGAGGACCGGGTCCGCCGCCAACCACGGCCGGCCGGTGAGGATGTGGTCGCGCACGGACCCCACCGGAGGCAGACCGAGTGCCGCCCGGTGGCCGTTGAGTGCCGCGGCGAACTGCGCGTCGACGTTGCGGGCGTCCGACTCCCACAGCGTCCGGTTGTCGGCGGCCCCGGGCTCCGGCCAGCCCGGCCGCGGCGGCGGCGCGTGGTGCGGCGACGGCAGGTGGACGGCCGCGTAACTCACGTACACGTAGCGGATGTCCGCGGCCTCGGCCACGGATCGCGCGGCGACCTGCCCCAGGCCCGCGGCCACCACCACGTCACATCCGTCGAACGCCGCCGGGAAGGTGGCGAACTGGGTCTCCACCAACTCGTCGCGGTAGCGGGCCAGATCCGCTGCCGAGGGCAGCGTCTTCCCGCGCATCAACTCCCTGACCGGGGGTCCGACCGGCACCAGCCGCACTCCGATGCCTGCGAGCCGCTCGGCGAACTCCTCGTCCGGCGGGGCGCACATCCGCACCTCCGCGCCGAGCGCCCGCAGCCGCACCGCGAGCGCCACCAGCGGTTCGACGTCGCCACGTGTTCCGTATGTAGACAACAGCACCCGCATCGGGCGTCCTCTTTCATCGGCTTGCGTTGGGGCCGGCGGCAGCAGTGTAGGTCGCGAGGCGGCGGGCGCGGATGATCGTCGTGTTACGTCACCGCGCTTCCTTGCGTCGGTCAACTCGGCTGTTTCGGAGCAGAATTGGGTCTTCCGGAGGTACCGGGAACGGGTTCCCGGTGGCCGCGGCACGCAGCGGGGTCGGAGGTTCGGTGTCGGCCGGCTCTGGGCAGTCTGTGCTCGGCGAGGTGTGCAAGATCCCCCCCCATCGGCCACACGACCGGAGTGCCACACGATGCAGAGTTCGTCCACACCCGTACCCGATGTTTCGGTCATACTGCCCTGCGCCGGATACGGAACACGTTTCGGAGCTCCCTATCCGAAGGAACTGCACTGTCTGGCCCCAGGGGTCACCGTCCTGGACCGCAGCCTGGAAGCCGTCGTCGAACTCGCCAAGAGCGGACTCACCGTGCGCCTGGTCGTCGTGTTCGCGGCACACAAGCTGGACACGGTGAGCTATCTCGCCCGCTACGCCGACACGTTCCAGATGGTCTTCGTGTACCAGGACGAGTCGTTCGGACCCGGTCTCGACGGGGCGATCCGGTCCGCCCTGCCGATGACACAGGGGCCGGTGGCCCTCGTCCTGCCGGACATCGTTGTCGCCGGGTCGGACACGCCGGGCAGGCTCCTCGACGCCCTACGGCACGCCGAGACGGCGGGCTGGAGCGTGGTGGCCGCCGAGGAACGGGACCACGACACGCTGCGGCAGATGGGCGCGTTGGCCGTGGCCGAGGCGGGCGGCGTCCTGACCGTGGGGGCGGCCACCGACAAACCGGCGGACCCCTCGGGCTTCAACGCCTTCTGGGGCATGGTGGCCGTCACCGAGAGCGAGGCGCACAGGCTGCCCGACGTCGTGGGCACGGGAGGGGCCAGCCCGTTGGCCGGTGCGGTCGCCCTCATGGTGGAGGGAATCGTCAACTACAACACTCCGACGGGCTGACCGGATCTGCCCTGTGCTAGCTTTGAGGTTTTGCAGTGCCGCTGTGTCGGTGCCCGGTCCGGGTCCCGGTCGGCGGCCGGATCCCCACCGCGCCTTCCTCGGTACGGTCCCTTCGGAGGAAGGCTCTCTGTGAGCGAATCTGCACGTGCCGACGCCCGGCGCCAGGACGAGGTGCCTGGCGCCGCCGCGGCTCTGCCCCCGGTGACGTCCTTCGCGGAGCTGGGGCTCCCGGCCGAGATCCTGCGGGTGCTCGACGAGCACGGTGTGACGGTGCCCTTCCCCGTCCAGGCGGCGACGCTGCCCCCGGTGCTCGCGGGCCGGGACGTCCTGGGCCGGGGCCGCACCGGATCCGGCAAGACGCTCGCCTTCGGCCTGGGAATGCTCGCCCGCACGGCCGGACGGCGCGCGCGGCCGCGGGAGCCGCTCGCGCTCGTTCTGGTGCCCACCAGGGAACTGGCGCAGCAGGTCGGTGCGGTGCTCACCCCCTACGCCGAGGCGCTGCGGCTGCGGCTCGCGACCGTCGTGGGCGGAGTGTCCGTCGGACGGCAGGCCGCCGAGCTGCGGGACGGCGCCGAGATCGTCGTCGCCACCCCCGGCCGGCTCCACGACCTCGTCGAACGCAAGGGCTGCGGACTCGGACGGGTACGCATCACGGTCCTGGACGAGGCCGACCAGATGTGCGACATGGGGTTCCTGCCGCAGGTCACCGCGATCCTGGACCAGGTGCGTCCCGACGGGCAGCGGATGCTGTTCTCCGCCACCCTCGACCGCGACGTCGACCAACTGGTGCAGAGCCACCTGCGCGACCCCGCCGTCCACTCCGTGGACCCCGCCACCGGTGCGGTCCCCGCGATCGAACACCACGTCTTCCTCGTGCACGGCCCGGACCGGTACGCGGTGACCACCGAGATCGCCGCCCGGGACGGCCGGGTCCTGCTGTTCCTGGACACCAAGCACGGCGTCGACCTGCTCACGCGGCATCTGCGGGCCAGCGGTGTGGCCGCCGGGGCCCTGCACAGCGGGAAGTCCCAGCCGCAGCGCACCCGGACCCTGGCACAGTTCAGGAACGGACAGGTCACCGCGCTGGTGGCGACGAACGTCGCCGCACGCGGCCTGCACGTCGACGACCTCGACCTCGTGGTCAACGTCGACCCCGCCACCGACCCGAAGGACTACCTCCACCGCGCCGGCCGCACGGCCCGCGCCGGCCGCTCCGGCACCGTCGTGACCCTCGCACTGTCGGGACAGCGCCGCGAGACGAGCCAGGTCATGGCGGACGCCGACGTCGTCCCGGAGGTCACCAGAGTGCGGTCGGGCGAGGCGGAGCTGAGCCGGATCACCGGCGCCAGGACCCCCTCCGGCCGGCCCCTCGACGGCGGGCCGGCCGTACCGCGCCCCAAGAACCACAACGCCCCGTTCCGCGGCCTCGGCAGCACCAAGGACACGAAGGGCGGCTCCGGAGGCAGGCCGTCCCGCCGGAGCAGCGAGGCCCGCAAGCTCGCGGAGGCCCGTGAGGCGGCCCGGGTACGGCGGGGTGGCTGAACCCGGCTCCCGGCGGGCGCCGTGACGGTCTCCGTGGCCGGCCGTACGGCGCTTTCGTACCGGGCACATGCGGGTCCAGGGCGACCGCTCCGGTCCGTACGACCCAGAAGCGCCCGGCGGGCAGCCCCTCCTCGAAGAGCCGGGTCCCGGCCGCGAAGGAGACCTCGCGGGCACACCGCATCAGCCGCTCGCGGTGCACAGACGCAAGCGCTGCGTTCATGGTGGCGGCGGCCATCGCACGGGCCCTCCCGGCGGGACGGGACGCGTCCTTCCAGCCTGGGCTCCTCCGTTGCCCGGCACCGCCGGGAGGACATACGGCGATCACCGCGAGGAGTCGTCACCATGACGGGCAGCCGCACGCACCGGCGGCTCGGGGACGTCCCTCATTCATCGGCCGCGGTGATCCGGCGGCCCGTCAGGCTCGTCGGCCTGATCGAGATCCACATCTCCCGCACACCGCCGGCCCAGGGCGTGCTGTGCGCCCGCAGGGCGAGCCCGCGCACGGCCTCCGGATCCGTCACCACGCTCGCGGGGCCGACAGCGAGCACGCTCCAGCCCTGGCTCAGGGCCTCGTCCACATGGTCCACCTCGAAGGCGACCTCCGTCTCGGCGGCGGACGCGGCCACCGAGTGGCGGGCGGTCCGGAACACGATGGCGTCGTGGACGACCTCGTAGTTGACCGGTACGACCGCCGGGCGGCCGTCCGCCGACGTCACCGCGATGCGCCCGACGCCGTGCGTGGACAACAGGGCACGGCACTCGTCCGCGTCGAGGTCCCGCAGCAGCGGCCGGCGCAGGGCACGCCCCTGGCCGGGGGGAAGCTCCATGCCTCCGCCGCGCAGGGCGGCGACCGAGGTGCCCAGTGCGGCGGCCAGCCTGATCAGGGCCGACGTGGACGGATCGGCGGGCTGTTCTTCGAGGTAGGCCAGGTAGTCGGGGGCCATCCGGGCCCGGTGGGCGGTCTCCGCGCGGCTGAGCCCCCGCCTGCGGCGTTGCGCGGCCGCCCGTCGGCCGACGTCGCCGGGGTCGGCCTGCCCGGCCGGGAGTACGGCCTGCGCCGCGTCCGTCGCCGGCGGTACCTCGCGGCCGGGGACACGCTGCCCGCCTTCGAGGTGGCGCACGCGGGCGTCGGGCCCCGGGAACACGAGCGTCACCTGGTCCGTGTCCGACCAGCGCACGTCGTAGGGGGGCGTGCCGTCGTCGTGGCGGAGTCCGACGATCTCTCCGTCGCGCCGGGCGGCGCCGGTCGCCGCCGGGGTTTCGACGACGAGTTGGTCGCCCAGCTGAGCTCGCATGATCGGCCCCTTTCTCCTTCCCGGTTCCCGAACTCCTGCCCGCCCCGGATCAGACCGGCCATCCGGAGGCCTGCCGGACGTCGGGCCGGGCTCCGGCCATGCCTTGGATGTCCCGGTCGGCGGTGCTCAGCAGCTGCCGGGCGAGATCGTTCATGGCCCGGCCCGTCGCCAGTTCGTCCCCGATCTCCGGCACGTTGGTGTCCGCCGGGTGGCAGTGCGCCGTTCCGTTGCCGGAGAGTTCCGTGGTGCCGGTGTCCAGCACCACGTGTGCCTTGGTCGTGCCGTCGTCTTCCTCGAAGAGGTGGAGGCGTACCTTCCACTGACCTGTGTGCGACATCGCTCTCTCCCGGGGTGGTCCGTCTACCACCCTCCACTGTCGGACGGAACCCGCGCGCGGCACAGGGCCGAAGGTCCCCGAGGCACCGGCGTACGGCCCCATGAGACGGACGGGGCGATACCTCACGTCCCAGTGGGAACGGCGATGACAGGGCAGCGGGCGTGGTGCAGGACGCCCTGACTGACCGAGCCCAGCAGCATGCCGGTGAAGCCCCCGCGTCCACGGGTGCCCACCACCAGACCCAGCGCGTGCGCCGAGGCGTCGGCGAGCACCTGCACCGGATGGCCGACGACCAGCTCGTGCCGTAGTTCCACGTCCGGGTAGCGGGCCCGGCGGCCGGCCACCGTCTCGGAGAGCAGCCGACGGCACTCCTGCTGGGGTTCGTACTCGTCGAAGATCCGCAGGGGACCGGGCTGCCACACGTACAGCGCCCGCACCTCGGCTCCGCGCAGCGCGGCCTCCTGGAAGGTCAGGTCGACCGCCGCGGCGGAGTGTTCGCTGCCGTCGACGCCGACCACGTAGTACGCCGGGTCCTGGGTCACGTGCTCCGGTTCCGGTACGACGACCACGGGACAGCGGGCGTGCGCCATGACGGGCAGGGCGACCGAGGCGGAGCCGAACACCTCCTGGGCCCGGCCCAGGTGGCGCGAGCCCAGCACGACGGCTGTGGCGTCGCGGCTCTGTTCCCCCAGCACCCACGCGGGCTCCCCCTCCGCGAGCACGGCGTCCACCTCGATGCCGGGATGCCTGGCCGCGACGAACTCCACCACCTCGGCGAGGATCTCTTTCCCGCCGCGGTGCAGGTCCTCGTTCCACTCCTCCCAGGACGGCGGGACCGCCCCTCCCCGGTGGCCCCGGGTCGGCACGCCCTCGGCGTGGACCGCACGCAGCGGAACGTGCCGCCGGGCCGCTTCGTCGGCCGCCCAGGCCAGTGCCGACCGATGGGCCGGGTCGGCGTCGACACCGACCACGACAGGACGGCGGTCGCTCGGTGCGGGAGCGGTCATGGTGCTCGCCTCCTCGCTGCGGTGCCACGGTGGGTGCCCCGTGCTCTCATGCAAGTCCTGGCTCGTACCCGCTGCCAGGGGCCATTGGTCCCTGCCCGCCGTGAAAGGGACCTCAGGGACCCGGATCCGGGCTGTTCGGCCCCAGCCGGGGCGGCCCCGGCGAGCTGGACTGGAGGCGTCGGCAGACACGACGAGCGCCGAGGAGGTACGGCGATGGCCACACTGACACGCAGGCAGAGGTTCCCGTTCCCGGACATGCCGGACTGGTTCGAGACCCTTCCCAGCAGGCTGACGATGCCCGCGGTCCGGATCGAGGACTACACGGAGAGCGGCCGCTACGTCATGCGCGCCGAACTGCCGGGAATGTCCGCGGAGGACATCGACGTCGTGATCGGCGACGGGGTGCTGACGGTCGAGGCCGAACGCACCGAACGCGACGTCGACAAGAGCCACAGCGAGATCCGGTACGGCGCGATGAGCCGTAGCGTGACCCTGCCGGCCGGCGCCGACGAGGACGACGTCAAGGCCGACTACACCGACGGCATGCTGACCATCAGCGTGGGTCTGGGGGCCGAGAAGGCCGAGGCCAAGCACATCGAGATCCAGCACGGCGGCTGACGTACCAGGTTTCCCTTCCGGTGGGTCCCGTTGGGCCCACCGTCCGCCGCGGACGCCGGCCCGGCGGCGTCGTACCACGAGGTGAGTGGAGGGCGGATCGTGTTGGTCGCGGCTGCCCCATCTCACGCGCACGTCGAGAACCGGCTCGTCCGCCCGCACGATCGGTGTTGGACACCCGACCCGACCGACCCGACTCGATCCGACCCGGCCGGTCCGCGCATGCTCGGGACCCGGGCCGGTCCGCGCACGCTGGGGACCTGGGCCGGTCCGCGCATGCTCGGGACCTGGGCCGGTCCGCGCATGCTCGGGACCCGGGCCGGTCCGCGCACGCTGGGGACCTGGGCCGGTCCGCGCATGCTCGGGACCCGGGCCGGTCCGCGCACGCTGGGGACCTGGGCCGGTCCGCGCACGCTGGGGACCCGGGCCGGTCCGCGCACGCTGGGGACCCGGGCCGGTTCGCGCCGGACGGCCTGCCCCCTGTTCGGCGTGCCGTTCTTCGCGGGGGAGGGATACCGTGGAGACGATCCGAGGAGGTCGGGCCGGTGCGCCGGGACCGAGGAGGAGCGCGGTGGAGACTCCCGACGAGCTCCGCGTCCTGCTGCCGCAGCTGAAACTCGACGAGCTGCTGGACGAGCTGCAGGCCAGGCTGGACGCTGCCCGGGGCACCCGGGACCGCGTGCACAGCCTGTTGGAGGCGCTCCTCTCCGTCGGCCGCGAGCTGGACCTGGAGCAGGCCCTGCGCTCCATCGTCAGGGCCGCCGCGACCCTGGTGGACGCCGAGTACGCGGCCCTGGGCGTCATCGGACCCGACGGCGGCAGCCTGTCGGCGTTCCACACCGTCGGGGTCACCGACGAGCAGGTCCGCGCGATCGGGCCGCTGCCCGAGGGTCACGGCATCCTCGGCGAACTGCTCCGCGATCCGCAGCCTGTGCGTCTGGAGACGCTCTCCCAGCACCCCGCCTCCTACGGTCTCCCGGACCGCCATCCGCCGACGAACAGCTTCCTGGGTGTACCGATCCGGGTCCGCGACGAGGTCTTCGGCAACCTCTACCTGACCGAGAAGCGCGGCGGGCTCCAGTTCGACGAGGAGGACGCGTCGGTGCTCGCCACCCTGGCCGTGGCGGCCGGCGTGGCGATCGACAACGCCCGTCTCTACGAGGACTCCCGGCTTCGGGAGCGGTGGCTGCGGGCGAACGCGGAGATCACCCACGGTCTGATGTCCGGCAGCGGTCGTGCCGAGGCCCTGCACCTGATCGCGGGGCGCGCCAAGGAGATATCCGGCTCCGCGCTGGCGGCGGTCGCCCTGCCCTGGGAGGACAACGCGTCCCTGGGCGTCGAGATCGCCGTGGGACTGGACGCGGACGCGCACCGTGGTCTGGTGCTGCCCCTGCGCGAAACCTTGATGGGGTTGGCGTTCTCCACCGCAGCACCGGTCGCCAGCGACGACGTCACCCGCGATGCCCGGGTCTCTTCCGAACCTCCGCGCTTCACCGGGCTCGGCCCCGCCGTGGCCGTCCCCATCGGCACCGGCGAGGGCGGGGTGCGGGGTGTGGTGCTGCTGGCCCGCGAAGCCGGGCGGCCGGTCTACGCCCACAAGGAGACCGAGATGCTGCAGAGCTTCGCCGCGCAGGCCGCGATCGCGATGGAGCTGGCCGAGCGACGGCAGGACGCCCAGCGGATCGCGGTGCTCCAGGACCGCGACCGGATCGCCCGGGACCTGCACGACCTGGCCATCCAGCGGCTGTTCGCCACCGGGATGACCCTGCAGAGCGCCGGGCGCTTCATCGATCACCCCGAGGCGTCCGAGCGGGTGCTGCGGGCCGTCGACGACCTGGACGAGACCATCAAGATCATCAGGTCGTCCATCTTCGGCCTGCGGGCCCATGGCGACGTCGACGGTGGCGGGCTGCGCGCGAGAGCCGTCCAGACGGTCGGCCGGGCCGCACCGGTCCTGGGTTTCGCGCCCGGCGTGCGCATGGAGGGCCTGCTCGACACCGACGTGCCCCGAGAGATCGGCGACCAGGTGGTGGCCGTGCTCTCCGAGGCGCTGACCAACATCGCCCGACACGCCCACGCTCACCGGGCCGCGGTCACGCTGACCACCGACGGCCGCGAGATACGTCTGACGGTCCGCGACGACGGTGTGGGCATCCCGTCCGGCGGCCGCCGCAGCGGGCTGCGGAACATGGCCGAGCGTGCGGAACAACTCGGCGGGACGTTGGAGATCGTATGCGCCGACGGCGGTGGCACCACGCTGGAATGGCATGTCCCCCTGCCGGCGAAGTAGTCGGCTCCGGTGGGCGCGGGGCCTACCGGGGCAGCGGGCCGGGGCCACTCGGCCCAAGACCCCGCGGACACGGGGCGGCAGCCTGGAGATGCCCGGTCGGGCGCCCCGCGCGACGGCGGCCCCACCCGCCCCGGCCGGGCGACGCGGGCTCTGAGAGGAGGCGGCGGCCATGGCACGGACCCTTCCGGCGACCGTCACCCCGGTACGGCTGTGGCACTGGCGGCGCAATCCGCTCAGACGGCGCAGCGACGTGATCGAGGGCTGGATCATCGCCGTCGGCTGGATACTCGCCGTGGCCTGCGCGGTCCTCGCGGGCGCGACGGCGGCGCGGGTCACCGACGCGGCGTCCGCGGCACGGGCGTCCCAGGTCCACACCGCGACCGCCGTGATCACCGACGGCACGCCGACCCCGGCGGGCGACGGGAAGTACGGCGACTGGCAGGTCCGGGCGACCGTGCGCTGGACCGACCCGGACGGTTCCGTGCACACGGGCCAGGCGGTCGTCCCCGCGGGTGCCCCGGCCGGGACCCGGGTGCCGATCTGGGCGGACCGGGCCGGCCATGTGGTGGGCGCACCCGTCTCCGCGACGGCGGCGACCGTGCAGGCCGCCCTGACCGGCATCCTCGTCGGCCCGCTCGCCGGTGCCGCCGTCTGGGCCGTCGGCAAGGGCATCCGGGTGCGGCTCGTCCGCCGTCGTCTGGCCGAGTGGGACGAGGAGTGGAAGAAGACCGGGCCGCGCTGGGGGAACCTGAGCGGAGGCAGGGGCTGAGGGCGGCGGCACCGCCCGGGACGCCGGAACCGGGCGCCGCTGTCCGTACCCGCCCCGTCCCCGCCGCCCGCCACGGCGGCCAGGGGCGACGGCTCCGGCGCGCTGACCCGGAAACGGTCGCCGCGCCGGCCCTCGTCGAGCACACGGGTCCTGGCCGCGAAGGAGGCCTCGCGGGCGACCGGAGCCGCGGCAGCCGGTGACCGGGGGCGCGGGGGTTACTTCGCCAGCTGGGGGTACAGGCCCGCGAGGTCGCCCGCGAGGCCCGCCTTGACCTGCCGTGAGATGTCGTCGGCGAGGACCTCGTACGCTCCGCTCTCGACGCCGTCCAGGGCGAGGGCGGCGACGTCACGGGGGTCGGACTTGGGGGCGTCGACGTCCGCCGTCAGATCCGTGTCCACGTATCCGACGTGCAGGCCGGTCACGGCGATGCCGCGCGGTTGCAGCTCCAGGCGCAGGGAGTTGGTCTGCGACCACAGCGCGGCCTTGGACGCGCTGTAGGAACCGCCGAGGGCGATCCAGGAGAGCACGGAGTGCACGTTGAGGAGGTGGCCGCCGCCGTTCGCCTCGATGACGGGCACGAAGGCCCGGGTGAGAAGCAGCGGGCCGTAGAAGTTGGTCTCGAACTCCCGGCGTACGTCCTCGACCGGGGAGCCGAGGAAGGACGCGCCGACCGAGGCGCCCGCGTTGTTGATCAGCACGGTGACGTCGCCGGCCTGCGCGGCGGCGGCCGCCACGGAGGCGGGGTCGGTGACCTCCAGCGCCACCGGAACGGCGTCGGGATGCGTGACGGTGCGCGGGTCCCGTGCGGTGGCGTACACCTTGCCGGCGCCGCGCGTGTACAGCTCCTCCACCAGAGCCTTGCCTATGCCTCGGCTGCCGCCGGTCACGAAGACGCTGGCGCCCTTCAGAGCGGTCATGACGATGCCTCCAGAGAGAGGAAACTGATCGGTTTCCGCTACTGTAAACCGATCGGTTTCCCGAGGCAAGTCCAAGCGGGCACCGCGGCGCCCGCCCGAGTGGGCGGAGGTGCGGTGATCCATGTCCAGCGGGCCGCTGCATCGCCCTGGAGGGGCCGGACGTGGTGGCGTGCCTGATCGACGCGGTGGCGTGACCGCGAGGGGCCCGCACGTCCCGGCAGCCGCGCGCTCTCGGCGGTGGGCGGCGCGGTTCATCTCGACGACGTCGTCCAGAGTGGGGTCGGCCGGGAAGGCGGCGAAGCGCTCGAGCATGCTGTCGCGGACGGCGGCGTCCTTGGTGCGGTCCGCCGCGGCCAGGGCGGCGGGGAGCTCGTCGAGGGTCTCGGCGGGGACGGTGGTGAACAGCTCCGCCAGCTGGCCGGCCGCGCCGAAGGGGATCGCCAGGATGATCGCGTCCCGCCCCCGGACCGACTCGTCCCGGGCGACGGCGCGGGCGCCGGACTCCAGCACCTCGGGCGCGACCGCCTCGGGGCCGCGGCGGTCCGCCACCTGGACCTCGTGGCCGGCCAGGCTCAGCTTGCGGGCCAGGTTTCCGCCGATGGCTCCAGCGCCGATGAAGTAATTTTCATGATTTGTCCTCTTGAAAGGTGCACCACCCCGAGAGGCGGTGTGATGTGAGGGTGCCGTGGCGGGACGGCCGGCCGTGGCCGGTTCCCGTGGGGCGCCGGGGGGGGCCGTGCCCCGGCCTGGGGTGGGTCGTCGGCCGCCAGGGCCCTTCTGATGGATCTCCGCGGCGTCGCGACGCCCGGCACGCACGCACGGGGTGGCGGGCCAGGTGGCTCCGCCACATGACCCCCCACCCCCTACGCCCATCGCACGCCCCGAACGCAGAAAGGGAG
>NZ_JBEYJU010000064.1:0-51899 GCF_040703965.1 Streptomyces sp. NPDC006655
AGCCAGTAGGCGAACATGTTCAGCCGCGGGAAGGCGACGTCCGGCGCGCCGATCTGGAGCGGCATGATCCAGTTCGTGAAGCCGGCGAACAGCGGGGTCGCGAACATCAGCAGCATGACCGTGCCGTGCATCGTGAACGCCTGGTTGTACTGCTCCTTGGAGAGGATCTGCAGACCCGGCCGGGCGAGTTCGGCGCGCATGAGCAGCGCCATGACACCGCCGATCAGGAAGAACGCGAACGACGTGGTCAGATACAGCGTGCCGATGGTCTTGTGGTCGGTGGTGGTCAGCCACTTGACGACGACGTTTCCCGGCTGCCGCCCGCGGAGCGGCACTTCACTCTCGTAGTAGTCGGGAGCCGGGTGCTCCGGTTCGTTGAGAACAGTCACGGGTTTGCTTCTCCAGACGCTGCGGGCCATCCGCGCCTTTGAGGCGAGTCACCGGTCATCCTTGCGGCTGCGGTCCGAAGAGGGGCCGCCCGATCGGCCTCCGTACGGCCGATCGGGGGCCCGGTACCCACGAGTGGAGCAATCGGGGCTACCTGCCGTAGCCCGCGGCGTTGATGTTGGACTGTACGGCGTTCTCGGTGGCGTCCGACGGGTAGCCGGAGGTCATGACGCCTTCGTAGAAGGTGCCCGCGGCGCCGTGGCTGTTGTCGCCGCCGATGCCGAGGATGATGGCGCCCTCCTTCTTCATGGGGTTGTAGCCGGAGACGTTGGGGCGGACCCCGTTGTAGAAGGTGGACAGGGAGCCGGACTGGGCGTTGCCGCCGCGGATGGCCCACTTGTTGGCGCCGCCCTTGATGACGGCGGTGAGGTAGCGGTTGCTGATGGAGGGGTCGTTCGCGTTGTAGTGCTGGTTGACGCCGGAGAACAGGCCGTTCTCCAGGTCGGCCATGATCCAGGGGCCGTTGCCGCTGCCGTAGCCCCAGACCTTGATGTTGCCGAAGTAGATGGCCTCCATGGTGCCGTTGCCGTTGTCCCGGCTGTTGGTCTCGGCGTTGCCGTAGTCGAAGCAGCAGCCGCCGTTGTAGTGCGTGCCGTCCAGGACGGCGTACATGCCCTCCGGCTGATCACCCTTGGCGACTCCGTTGGTGCTGTTGTTGCGGTACCCGGTGCCGGGTGCGACGTAGACGCCGTAGGCCTTGTGGCCGGCGAGGGTGGTGGGTGCCGCGGTGGCGTTGGCGAGGTTGTCGTAGCCGCCCGCGGCGGGGCCGGAGAAACCGCCGGGGGGTGCCTGGGTGAGGCGGTTGTTGCGGCCGGACTGGTCGTAGATCACGGTGATGAGACAGGTGGTGCCGGCGCAGAAGGAGTCCTGGGCGGCGGCGTTGGCGACGCCTCCGGCGCTGAGGACGCCGATGTCGCGAGTGGCGTTGTCGGATGCCCGCCGTACCTGGTAGAGCGGCCCGTTGTAGGAGGCGTACAGCGCGCGAGTGGTGCTGTGGGCCGCCACGCAGGGGGTGCCGCCGGCGGCGTACAGGTCGCACGGCAGGGAGGTGGCGGCGGGAGCGGCCGGCGCGGCCGGGGCCGTTCCGGTGAGCAGGCCGACGCTGAGCGCGGCGGCCGCTCCGGTGGCGAACAGCGTGTGCCGCAGGGTGCGGGACCGTGGCCGTAGGGACATCGGTGGACTCCTTCGATGGTGGGGGGTGTGGCCCGGCGGGCGCCGGACGGGGGATCAGAACTGGGTGAAGAACTTCCAGATCTCGTTCGGCACCCAGGTCCTGGAGCCGCTGTCGCCGCCCGCGCCGTCCTGGGGCGCCGCGATGTGGCCCTCGTCGAACGCGGCCCATTCGACGGGGTGCCCGGCCGAGCAGCCGGTGTAGGCGGTGACGCGGTGTGCCAGGCTGCCCTGGGCGGGCTCGGGCGGGTTCTGCGCCGCGCAGCCGTTGTTCCTGACGAACCGGTCGCGCAGGGCACGTCCGCCCGAGATGCCGAGGACCGAGTCGCGGACGCCGTGCACGCCCAGGTAGGCGACGGGCTGGGTGCCGCCGGCACAGCCGCTGAGCTGTCCACCGGACTGGACCGCGACCGCGCGGAACACCGTGGGCCGCGCACAGGCCAGCGCGTAGGTCATGGCGGCGCCGTAGCTGAAGCCGACGGAGAAGCGCCGGGTGGTGTCGACGCACAGGGCGTTCTCGATCTGGGCGAGCACGGCGTCGGTGAGGGCGACGTCCTCACCGCCGTTGTTGGCCCAGCCGTTGTTGAGGCCCTGGGGTGCGACGAAGACGGCGGTGTTGTTCGCCAGCCGTTGCAGCCCGTAGTACGCCCAGGTGCCGTTCTCCACGGTGCGGCCCGTCGCCACGTCGGTGGCGGTGCCGCCGAGCCAGTGGAAGCCGAAGATCAACCGGTAGGCGTGGTTGCGGTCGTAGGCGTCCGGCACCTTGAGGATGTAGCTGCGGCTCTTGCCGTTGACCTGAAGGGTGTGGGTGCCGCTTGCCAGCCCGGGGGCCTTGCCGCACCCGGCTGTCGTCGCGGCGGCGCGGGCGGGCGTCGGGGTGGGACGCTGCCCGCCGCCGTGGTCCGGGGCCGTGGCCGCGGTGGTCGCGACCAGGGCGAGCAGGGTCGCGACCACGGTGGGCCATAACTTCGCTTTCTGCATCACATCACTCCTTCGCATCGCTGTCGCTCGATCAACTCGCGGAAGGCGGGCGACCGTCGGGGGCTCAGCGGTATCCGGCCGCGGTGATGTCGGCCTGTACGGCGTCGTCCGTCGCGTCGGAGGGGTAGCCGGCGGTGATGGCGCCCTCGTAGAAGGTGCCGGCGCTGAGGTTGGTGTTGCCGTTGCAGCAGTCCCCGCCGCTGCCGAGGATGATGGCGCCCTGTTTCTTCATGGGGCTGTAACCACTGGGCAGCGAACCCGCGTACAGCGTGTTCAGACCGCCGGACTGCGCGTTGCCGCCCTTGATCGCGAACCGGGAGGTGCCGTTGTTCTTCAGCATCGCGGTGACGAACTTGCTGGTGAAGGCACGCTGGTTGGCGTTCCAGGAGGTGCTGCCACCCGGGAACAGGCCCCACTCGAGATCCGCCTGCACCCATGGCCCGGATCCGGAACACCCGCCGAACCAGCACGACTTGCTGAAGTTGATGGCATCCATCGCACCCGGGCCGTCCGCCTTGCGGGTGGTCTCGCTGTTGCCGTAGTCGAAGCAGCAGCCGCTGTTGACGTGCGTGCCGCTGGTGACCATGTACATCCCCTCCGGAGCGCTGCCGGTGGGGACGCCCGTCAGGTGGCCGTCGCGCCAGTAGCTGTTGCCGGGGTTGATGTACAGGGAGTAGGCCCTGCCGCCGCCGACGGTCAGCGACTCGCTGGTGGCCTTCGCCGCCGTGTCGGACCCGCCGACGCCGCCCGGTCCCTGATAGCCCAGGTTGTTGCCGTGCCCCGACTGGTCGTAGACCCAGGTGACGACGCAGGTCGTGCCCGCGCAGAACGAGTCCTGGGCCGCGGCGTCGGCCGGTCCGCCGGCGGCGGTGACGCCGATGTTCCTGGTGGCGCTGTCGGACGCGCGCCTGACCTGGTAGAGGGGGCCGCTGTACGCGCCGTACAGGGCGCGCACGGTGCTGTGCGCGGCGATGCACGGGGTGCCGCCCGAGGCGTAGAGGTCACACGGGCCCGCGCCGACGGCGGCGGCCGGGGCCGGTGAGACCAGTGCGGCCACCAAGGCGGCGGACAGCGCTGCCACGCAGGCAGCCGCCCTGGTCGCCGCGCGTAAGAGGCCCCTTCGGGCGTGTCCGCAGACGAGCCTTCGCCATCCTGGGCATGGGCATGACATAGCTGGGCGCATGGTGAACTCCGGAAGGATTCAGCGACCTTGCGACGGGGGGGGTGGGTGTATACCGGGGTGCGCTGAGCGGAACGCGGGCGTGTTCGAAATTGTGAACGTCACTCGGAGTTTCGGACACTCTGGAATGATAGGAATCCCGTGGCAATCGTCAATGGCCCTCACAGGATTTCGTCTAGTGGGTTGACGAATTGCGGGCGGCGTCCGGCCGGGCGGGGGTTCGGCTTCGGCCGACTGCGTGGGGGGGCGTGTTCGCGGAAGCGGCCATCCCGCCGAGGTTGCGAACCTGTTTCGGGCGCTTGACCGGTGGACTTTGACTGCGTAGACATGTCAGCGCAGTCAGACGCACCCGGGCCCAGTACCGGTCACGGACATCCGGAGTCACCATGAGGCGAGCCGCAGGACGGGGCGGGAGTTCCGGTGCAGCGCGCAGCGTGGACGTGGCGGGTCCGCTGAGGTACGCCGCCGGGCCTGGCCCCACCATTCCTCGGAGGTTCCTCCATGGCGGATCTGCCCGCCCGCGTCCTGTTCGGTGCCGCGTACTACCACGAGTACACCCCCGCCTATGACCCTCAACTTCAGCCCGACGAACGGCTGAAGACCGATCTGGACCTGATGGCCGAGGCCCACTTCACCGTGATCCGGGTCGGCGAGTCGGTCTGGTCCACCTGGGAGCCCGAGAACGGCCGCTTCGACCTCGACTGGCTCCAGCCGGTCCTCGACGGCGCCCACGAGCGCGGCATCTCCGTCATCCTCGGCACCCCCACCTACGCGGTGCCGCCGTGGCTGGCCCGCCAGTACCCGGAGATCACGGGGGAGCGGCGCACCGGCGAGCGCATCGGCTGGGGCGCGCGCCAGGAGGTGGACTTCACCCACCCGGCGTTCCGCTTCCACGCGGAGCGGATCATCCGGAAGATCGTCGCCCGGTACGCCGGCCACCCGGCGGTCATCGGCTGGCAGGTCGACAACGAACCCGGCCTGCACCTCTTCCACAACCGCGGTGTCTTCCGGCGCTTCGTCGACCACCTGCGTGCCACGTACGGCGACGTCGAGACCCTCAACCGCGAGTGGGGCCTGGTCTACTGGTCGCACCGGCTGTCCGACTGGTCCGACCTGTGGACCCCGGACGGCAACGAACAACCCCAGTACGACGTCGCCTGGCGGAAGTTCCAGGCCCGGCAGGTCACCGAGTTCATCGGCTGGCAGGCCGACCTCGTCCGCGAGTACGCGAGCCCCGAGCACTTCGTCACCACCTGCATCTCCTACACCCGCCAGGGCGTCGCGGACGACGAACTGGCCGCCCGGCTCGACATCGCCGCCGGCAATCCGTACTACGACATGCAGGACGGCCTCCTGCTGCCCGACCCCACCCCCGACGAGCACGAACAGGCTTGGAAGACCACCGGGGTCTGGTCGATGTACCAGACCGCGGACTGGATGTACTCCTCCCGCCAGGAGCCCTTCCTGGTCACCGAGACCAACGCGAACTCCATCGGCTACTGCTGGGACAACCGTCCCGGTTACGACGGCCAGTGGCGCCAGACGGCGTGGGCGCACGTCGCCCGGGGCGCCCGGATGATCGAGTACTGGCAGTGGCAGACCCTGCGCTTCGGCGCCGAGACCTACTGGGGCGGTGTCCTGCCCCACAGCGGGCGGCCCGGCCGCACCTATGCCGAAATCGCCCGCCTGGGCGCCGAGTTCGAGAAAGCCGGGCCGCTCGTCGCGGGAATCGAGCCGGACGCCGACATCACGATGGTCTACTCGACGCCGAGCAAGTGGCTGATGCAGAAGTACCCGCCACTGGCCAAGCCCAGCGGCGAACCGGACCCCGCCGCCTACCACCGCATCTTCGACCCCTTCTACCGGGGCGCCTTCGACGCGGGCCGCCAGGTGCGCATCGTGCACGTCGCGCAACTGGCCGAGGACACGGCACCGGAGGAGGCCGCCCGCCGTCACCCCGTGCTGGTCGTCCCGGCCCTGTACATCGCCACCGACGCCGCCCTGGACTGGCTCACCTCCTACGCGCACGCCGGCGGCCACCTCGTGCTGGGCCCCCGCACCGGATACGCCGACCACGAGGCCCGCGCCCGGCACGAAACGGCACCCGGCCGTCTCGCCGAGGCCGCCGGTGTGCGCTACGACGAGTTCAGCAACCTGGCGGGGCCCGTACCGGTCCGCGGTGTCCCCGGCGCCCCCCTCGACGTGACCGCCGAAGCGACGGCGACGCACTGGGTCGAGTGCCTCACGCCCGTCGACGCCGAGGCGCTGGCCTCCTACGAGCACCCGCACTTCGGGCGCTGGCCCGCCGTCACCACCCGCGCACACGGCGCCGGCCGGGTCACCTGCGTGGGCACGGTCCCCGGCCGTGACCTCGCCCGGTCGCTGGCGGCCTGGGTGGCGCCGGACCCGCGCGGCGGCTGGCGGGACCTCCCCGAGACCGTGACCGTCACGACCGGGACCTCGCCGGACGGGCGGCACGTCCACGTCGTCCACAACTGGAGCTGGGAGCCCGTCCGGGTCCCCTCCCCGGTGCACCTGTCCGACGTCCTGAACGGCGACGACGTACCGGCCGGCGCGGAAGTGGACCTGGGCCCGTGGGACGTCCGCGTCCTCGTCGCAACGCCTTGACAGTCGAGCGTTCCTCGGGACACCGGAAGTTCCGTCGTCGAATCAACCGCCGTCGCCGCAGTCGGCTTCGGAAAACTTGATCACCTGGCGGTCGGGGGTACGTCGGGCAGAAGACGAGAGAGGTCGAAGAGGGAGGGGTTCACGTCGGCCGCCATGAGCAGCAGCGACAGCGGCTGCTTGCCCAGCCCCGTCACGGTCGCCCGGCGCTCCGGGCCGCTGCTCGTGGTGGGGGTGAAGAGGAGGTGGAGGCCGGCGACGTCCATGAAGGGCGTGCGAGTCAGGTCCCAGTACAGGTCGGTCACCTGCGGCGGCAGTGTGTCGACGACGGCGCGCAGCGAGGGCAGGGTGTCGAAGTCGATCTCTCCGCAGATCGACAGACGTGCGGAGGTGCCGTCGATCGTGGTGGCGATGTTCATGCGGGCGGCCCCCTTCCGGGGGTTGGTGAGCCCAAAGACGAAACACCTCTTGTGAGAGGTGGACGACGATGGCGGGGGGCCGGGTGCCCGGGATGGGGGCAACGCCCGAACTCCCCAAAGACCGACACCGAGAGATGCCGACCGGTCTCTTTGTCTCCCCCACCGTTGCACGGATACGCCTGCGGCCACGACTGCCTGGACGAATAATCTCTGTGAGGCCTGCCATCTGCCCGGGGCCCGGCTGGTCAGTTCTCAGGCTTGTGCAGATGAAGGTGGGCAACGACCCATTTTCCGGGGTCCAGGGTGATGGTCTGCACCTGGTCGCACAACCGGGTGACGAGGTGCAGGCCGTGGCCGCCGACGCGGTCGGCGGCGGGCGCCCGGAGACGCGGCGGGTGTGGGGAACTGTCCCGCACGGAGATCCGCAGTCGAGCCGCGGCCGGAATGACCTCCAGCAGGAGTTCACCCGGGCCGGGTGCGTGACGGACGGCGTTCGTCACGAGTTCACTGACGACGAGCTGGGCGTCCTGGCTCGTCCGCTCGTGGGGATGGTGTCCCGCCCGCGCCAGAAGCGAACGCACGGCCAGGCGGGCATCGGCTATGGGCGGGCCGGTGGTGCCCCAGGCGGCGCGGTAGCGCCAGCCTGGCGTAGGGCGCTGATCGTCCGGTGTCCGGTCACTGAGGATGCTGATCATGGGAGTGGGTCCCTGGTGTTCCATGGTTCTTGATTGCGGCCGAGTGGTGTCCACTCACGGGCCGACCGGTGTGGCGGTCAGGACCAGAGCTGCTTGATCGTCGTCCATGCCCGTGGAACCCGTGAACGCCTGCACCGCCCGGGTGACGGCATCGATGATCGTTTCAGGGCTGGTGTGGTGCTGCGTGACCAGAGCCTGAGTTAGGCGGTCCTCGCCGAACTGCTCCCCGTGATCGTTTCGGGCTTCGGTGATCCCGTCCGTGTAGAGCAGCAGGCTCTCGGTGGGGCGAAGGTGCAGACGGTGCGGGACGAGTTCGAGGTGCGGGGTGACGCCGAGCAGCGGGCCCTCGCACGGGACGGGGTGAGGAGCGTGAGCGCTGGTGATGTGGAGGGGGAGGGTGTGACCGGCGCGGACGAGGGTGATGTCGAGGCCGCCGTCGGGGACCGGCGCGAGATGGCCGTAGACGAGAGTCACGAAGCCGGTGCCGTGGCTGTGGGGGCGGTCGAGCAGGGCTTTGTTGATCGCCTGGACGACGGCCTCGGGGCCGGGCAGCAAGGGGGCGACGGCCCGGGCGGTGTGCCGGACGAGGGCGGTCGTGGTGGCGGCGGTGGCGCCGCGCCCGCAGACGTCCCCGAGCATGAACGCCCAGCTGCCGTCGCCGAGTGGAAAGACGTCGTAGAAATCGCCGCCGATCTCCAGCCCCTCGCCCGCGGGGTGGTAGTAGGTCGCGATCCGGGTGTCGCGCAGGGCGGGTACCTCGGGCGGGAGGAGACCGGCCTGGAGATCGCGGGCGAGAGCGACGCGTTGGGTGTACTGGCGGGCGTTGAGGGCGGCTGAGGCGGCGCGGCGGGCGAGTTCCTCGGCGAGTGCGACGGTGTGTCCGTCGAAGCTGTTCTCGCCGCTGGTGGTGAGCAGGGTGAGAGTGCCGAAGGCGCGGCCGCGGTCGAGCAGGGGCACGCAGAGGTAGCCCGTGACCTTGAGGTCGTGCCAGGGGCCGGGGCCGGTGGGGGTGCGGCGGGCGACCTCGCTCAGGCCGGAGGCCAGGACGCGGGCGACCGCGTCGTCGCCGGCGTCGTAGACCGGGATGTGGGAGGCGAGGAGTGCGTCCTCGTCCGCCGTGGGGGCCGCGGTGGCGATGCGGCGCACCCGGCCGGCCTCGATGACGTCGACGGCGCACAGCGGCGCGAGTCTGGGCGCGCACAAGGCGGCCAGACGTTGCAGGGTCTGGGTGTGATCCAGGTCGGCGGTCAGGAGTGTGCTGGCCTCCAGCAGGAAGGCGAGGTCCGCCCGGGCGGCCTTCTCCTTCGCCTCGGCGGCTCGCCGCGCCTCCTCGGCCTGGCGGCGTTCGATGGCCAGAGCCGCGGTGTCCGCGAACACCCTCGCCAGAACCAGATCGGCTTCCTGCGGCGCACGCGGGGTGCGGTGGTACATGGCGAACGTGCCCAGCAGCGAGCCGTCGCGGGCGAGGATGGGAGTGGACCAGCAGGCCGCCAGCCGTGCCCGGTCCGCGAGATCACGGAAGTCGTCCCAGAACGGGTCGGTGGAGATGTCGGTGACGATGACCGGCGCGCGGCGGTGGGCGGCGGTGCCGCAGGAGCCGACCCCTTCGCCGGTGGCGATGCCGTCGATGGCCTGGTTGTAGAAGTCCGGCAGGCTCGGTGCGGCGCCGTGGCGCAGGTGTCTGCCGTCGGCGTCGGCGAGCAGGACGGAGACGAGCACCTCCTCGGGCGTGAGGTCCTCGATGGCGCGGGCCATGCCGTCCAGTACCTGCTCCAGCGGGGCCTGGCGGGCGATCTGCTCCAGCAGCACCCGGTGCTCGGCCGTCAGCCGCTGGGCGTGCATCAGCTGCGTGGTCTCCACACCGATGACGCGTACGCCGATGACGTTGCCGCCCGCGTCCGGCCGGGGCTCGTAGGTGAAGTCGAAGAACGCCTCCCGCGCATCCGGGCCGGTACCCAGCACGACACGGGTGCTGCGGCCGACGTGCCGCTCACCGGTGCGGAAGACGCGATCGAGCAGGCCGATGAAGCCCTGGTCGGCCAGTTCCGGCATCAGCTGCCCCAGCGGCACCCCGGTGCGGGCGCGCGTCTCGCCGCCGATCGCCGTGAAGAAGGCCGGGTTGGCCGCTTCCACCATGTGCGCCGGACCGGCCAGCGAGGCGAACACGGCCGTGGACTGGCCGAACAGGACCCGTAGATCGCGCTCGGCGTCCCCCGGGTCGGGCGCGTCGTTGTCCCGGGAGAGACCAGGTGCGGGCCGTTGTTCCGAAACGTGCGTCATCGCCCGCTACCTTCCATTCGCCGAACGCAGCGAGGGACTGTCCTCGCCGCCAGGCTCTCGAACCGTGCAGCTGGCGCTCACGGCATGGTGCAGGGTGCCGTATACCCCGATCACCTGACCCAGCCCTGTCAGGGCGAACACACGCGCGACGGAGGATGGCACGGCGGCCAGTCGCAGCACGCCGCCCTGCTCGGAAAGCCGCTGGTGGATCCGGATGAGGCAGCTGATCCCCGAGGAGTCGCAGAACGTGAGCCCGGTGCAGTCGACCACCACCAGTGGCGGTCGGGGCGCCTCGCTCAGCACCTGGTCGGCGGCCTCCCGCAGTTGTACGGCGCTTTCATGGTCGAGTTCGCCGCGCAGAGTGAGCACAGACGCCGGCGCCGTCGGTCCGACCTGCACCGAGAACACCCTCCACAGCCTCCATCTCGTCTCCGGACGACCCGATGAACGATAATAGGAGACCATCGGACGAGCTCCGGTTCGTCAGGGCAAGCGCCTGCCACCAGCCCTGACGCGCGCTGCGCCGCTTCACCGAGCACCGGCTGACCGGCTTCGGTGCGCACGAGGACGCCATGCTCGCCGCCGACCCGGTGATGAGCCACAGCCTGTTGTCCTCGTCCCTGAACCTCGGGCTGCTCGACCCGCTCGAGGTGGTCACCGCCGCCGAGGACGCCTGGCACGCCGGCCGGGCGCCCGTCAACAGCGTCGAGGGCTTCGTCCGGCAGATCGCGGGCTGGCGCGAGTACGTCTGGCAGCTCTACTGGTACTTCGGCGAGGAGTACCGGCACCACAACGCCCTGGATCACCGCGTCCAGCCGCCCGCATGGTTCCTGGACCTGGACGCCGACGCCGTCACCGCCCGCTGCATGGCCACCGTGCTCGCCCAGGTCCGCGACACCGGCTGGACGCACCACATCCCCAGGCTGATGGTCCTCGGCAGCTTCGCCCTCCAGCGCGGCTGGGACCCGCGGGCCGTCACCGACTGGTTCCACCGCTGCTTCGTCGACGGATACGACTGGGTGATGCTGCCCAACGTCACCGGCATGTCCCAGTACGCCGACGGCGGCCGGATGACCACCAAGCCGTACACCTCCGGCGGGGCGTACATCCACCGCATGAGCGACCTGTGCGGCGGCTGCGCCTACCGGCCCGGCGACCGCACCGGGGAGCGGGCCTGCCCCTACACCACCGGTTACTGGTCCTTCGTCCACCGCCACCGCACGCTGCTCGCCGCCAACCAGCGCACCTCCCGTGCCGTCCAGGGCCTGGACCGCCTCACCGACGCGGAAGACGTGCTGGCCGCGAACCGCCGGTGGGACGAGCGGCCGCCCTGACCGTCGCCGGCTTCCTCGCCCCCGGGGCAGGGCGACCGAACGGACTCGCGGCGCGCGGTCGGCACCGGGCCGACCCGGGACGTTCCGGCTGAGGTGAGCCTGGCGCGCGCCTTGAGCGGCAGCAGCCACAGCCGCCCGCCGAAGCACATCGGCCCGAGGATTCTCAGCCCAGCTCGGCGCCCTTGGCCGCGGCTTCCTCCTCCGTCCGGGCCTGACCGGTGGCGAGGGTGCCGCCCGCGCTCTCCAGGTGGGCCCGCACGAACCACTGGAACTGCTCCAGGTCGCGCAGCTGCTCGATGAGCAGGTCCTCGGTGGCGGTGTCGAGGTCGCCCGCCTCCTTGATCGCGGCGCGCACCGCCTCGATCACTCCGGTGTAGACGAGGTCGAGCGCGCCGAGATGGGCGATCGCGTCGGCCCGGCCGATGGAGTAGTCGTCCCAGGTGCGGTCGGCGACGAGTGCGCCCGGCGTGCCCTGTGCGACGCCGCCGAGCGCGGCGATGCGCTCCGCCACGTCGTCCGCCATGTCCCGGACCCGGTCCACCTGCGGGTCGATCATCTCGTGCACGGCGATGAAGTGCGGCCCGACCACGTTCCAGTGCACGTGCTTGAGCGTCAGGTGCAGGTCGTTGAGCGCGTGCAGGCGGAGGCGGAGCAGACCGATCAGCCGGCCGGCCGCCTCACGCTCGATGCCGGGCACCGTGTACTTCGGGGTCAGGTCGTGCGTCATGGTTCACCTCGGTTCTCGACGGAGTGTGCGGGCGTGAGCTCGCCGCAGCACGAGTGCCCTGATGTGCCCGGATCAGACCTGGCAGAGGGGAGCGCGTCCTTCGGCGTCGGGTGAAGCTTTTGGGGCAGAGAGATAGGCGCACGACCGGGAGGTGTCCGCGTGCGCCAGGGCGACGGGGCGGTCCGGCGGCGGGCAGGCAAGAGGGGACGGGTACCGAGTGGAGCGTTCGGATCAGGCCGGACACAGGCCGCGCCCGGCGGCGAGCGACGGCGAGGTGTTCGCCGCCGACCGCGAGGTGGGCGGGGAACTCGCGAAGGTGAACTGGGCGGCCACGCCCCTGGGTCCACCCCGGCAGTGGCCGCAGAGTCTGCAGACGGCCGTCAGTATCCTGCTGTCCTCCCGGTTCCCCATGTGGATGGCCTGGGGCGAGCAACTGACCTTCTTCTGCAACGCCGCGTACCGGCGCGACACGCTCGGCCGGAAGTACCCATGGGCCCTGGGCCGGCCCGCGAACGAGGTGTGGGCCGAGATCTGGGACGACATCGGCCCGCGCATCGACGCCGTGCTCACCACCGGCGAGGCCACCTGGGACGAGGGCCTCCTGCTGTTCCTGGAACGCTCCGGGTACAGCGAGGAGACCTACCACACCTTCTCCTACAGCCCGCTGCGCGACGACGCCGGAGCCGTCGTGGGCATGCTCTGCGTGGTCAGCGAGGACACCGACCGGGTGATCGGCGAGCGGCGCATGGCCACGCTGCGCGACCTGGGATCGGACCCGAGCGTGATTCGCACCGAGCAGGAGGTGCTGGCCTTCGCCGACCGGCAACTGGACCGCAACCGAAGAGATCTGCCCTTCACCCTGACCTATCTGTTCGACGGAACCACCGCACGGCTGGCCGGTGCCACCGGCATCGCCGCCGGCCATCCGGCCGCGCCGGCCGTCATGCGGGCCGACGACCCGGACAGCGCGTGGCCCGTCGTGGTGCCGGCCGGAGGGGAGTCGGCCCTGGTACCGCTGCCGGCCGAGGCCTTCGCCGGCCTGCCGGCCGGGGACTGGCCCGAACCGCCCGTCGAGGCGCTCGTGGTCCCGCTCCTGCAGCAGGGCAGCGCTCCCTACGGCTTCCTGGTGGCGGCCCTCAACCGCTACCGCCGGCTGGACGAGGGCTACCGCGGGTTCGTCGAGCTGACCGCCGGGCACATCGCCTCCGGCATCGGCAGCGCCCGCAGCTACGAGGCGCAGCAGCGGCGGGCCGAGGAACTGGCCGAACTGGACCGGGCCAAAACCGTCTTCTTCTCCAACATCAGCCACGAGTTCCGGACCCCGCTGACCCTGATCATGGGGCCCGTCGAGGAACTGCGGACCCGGCTCGCCGACGCCGAGGAGCACGTACGGCGGGACCTCGACGTTGTCCGCCGCAACGGCCTGCGCATGGGCAAGCTGGTCAACACGCTGCTGGACTTCTCCCGGATCGAGGCCGGCCGCATGCAGGCCCGCTACGAACCGGTGGACCTGGCCGTCGTCACCGCGGAGCTGGCCAGCGTCTTCCGGTCGGCGATGGAGAAGGCCGGGCTCGCCTTCGACGTGGACTGCCCCTCCCTGGACCAGCCGGTGTACGTGGACCGCGGGATGTGGGAGAAGGTGATCCTCAACCTGCTGAGCAACGCGCTGAAGTTCACCTTCGACGGCTCGGTCCGGGTCGGCGTGCGCCGGATCGGCGGGCATGCCGAGGTCACCGTCGCCGACACCGGCATCGGTGTCCCCGAGCCCGAGATGCCCCGGCTGTTCGAGCGTTTCCACCGCATCGAGAACGCCCGCTCCCGCTCGAACGAGGGCAGCGGCATCGGGCTGGCTCTGGTGCGGGAACTCGTCGGTCTGCACGGCGGGACCATCACGGCCAGCAGCCAGGAGGGGGAGGGCACCACCTTCAGTGTCCGGTTGCCGTTCGGGACCGCCCATCTGCCCGCGGAGGCCGTGGTGCTTGAAGCAGGCGGCACCACGGCCTCCGTGAGTGCCGACCCCTACGTCCAGGAGGCCCTGCGCTGGCTGCCGGAGAGCGGCACCGGCCCGATGGACGGGGGCTCGGAGGTGCGGCCCGAGGCCGACGCGATCACGCCGGGCACCGGACCCGCCGCCGGCGCCCGGGTGCTGGTGGCGGACGACAACGCCGACATGCGCGAATACCTCATGCGCGTCCTGGCCGGGGCGGGCTACGAGGTCACCACCGTCACCGACGGTGTGGAAGCTCTCCACACCGTCCGCCGCCACCTGCCGGACCTCGTGGTCAGCGACGTGATGATGCCCCGGCTCAACGGACTCGAACTGGTGGCGAGGCTGCGCGGCGACCCGCGTACCGCCTCGGTGCCGGTGGTGCTGCTGTCGGCCCGGGCGGGGGAGGAGGCGTCGATCGAAGGGCTGCGGGCGGGCGCCGACGACTATCTGGTCAAGCCCTTCGCCGCCGCCGAGCTTCTGGCCCGGGTACGCGCGAACGTCGAGCTGGCCCGGCTGCGCGGCCATCACGTCCGTTGGCGGACCGCGCTCATCGACTCGCTGCAGGAGGCGTTCTTCGTCTGCGACGAGTCCGGGGCCGTGGTGGAGATCAACACCGCGTTCACCGACATCCTCGGCTACGGCACCGAGGGGCTGCCGTACACGCCGCTACAGCCGTGGTGGCCGGACGCCGTCACCGACCCGGAGGCGCACCGTCAGGTCGGTGACGCCTTCGCCGACCTGCTGGAGAACCCGCAGGGCTCCTACACGATTCCCGTCACCCATCGTGACGGCCATCGCCTGTGGGTGGCCGTGACCTACAACAAGGCCCAGGACCCCGAGACCGGACGCCGGGTCACCGTCGGTACCTTCCGTGACGTCACCGCGGAGCACTACGCCGTCCAGCGTGAGACGGCACTGGCCGCGCTGAGCAACTCTCTGTCCAGGGCGACCAGTCTGCCCGAGGCGCTGTCGGGTGCACTCGCCGAGCTGAGGAGCCTGTGGCGCGCACGGAGCGTGGTGGCCGCCTTGTTCGAGCGCGGCGACGTACCGGCCCTCATGGCCCCGGAGGCGGACCTGAAGTGGGAGGACCTCCCCGTGGAGCGCCGGGACGCGCTCGTGGCACTGTGCCGCCAGGCACCGCTGGCCCCGGTCGCCGAGGACAGCGGTGGCGGTGCCGGGGTGCTGCTGGAGCACCCCGACGGCCCCCTGGCCCTCTGGATCGACCTGGGGGAACAACGGCCCTTCACCCCCGAGGACCAGTTCCTGCTCTCGCTGCTGGCCGGGCACCTCACCCAGGGCCTGGTACGGGCGCACCAGATCGACCAGCAGCGGGAGACCGCGATCGCCCTGCAACGCGCCATCCTGGGACCGGCGCGGCTCCCCGAGGGCTTCGCCGTGCGCTACGAGCCCGCGACCCGCCCGCTGGAGGTGGGAGGCGACTGGTACGACACCGTGGCGCTGGCGGACGGGCGGATCGGCATCGTGGTCGGCGACTGCGTCGGGCGGGGCCTGGAGGCGGCCAGCGTCATGGGGCAGCTGCGCAGCGCCTGCCGCGCGCTGATGCTGCAGGACTCCAGCCCGTCCCGGACGCTGATGGCCCTCGACCAGTTCGCCGCGAGCGTCCCCGGAGCCTTGTGCACCACCGTCTTCTGCGGTGTCCTCGATCCGGGCACGGGCGAGCTGACGTACTCCAGCGCCGGACATCCGCCGGGTATCCTCGCGTACCCCGACGGCACCAACCGGCTTCTGGACGAGGGGCGTTCCCTGCCCCTGGCGGTGCGGCCGGGCGGGCAGCGCCCGGAGGCCGCCTGCACCCTGCCCGCGCGGTCCACGCTGCTGCTGTACACCGACGGGCTCGTGGAACGACGACGCCGACCGCTCAGCGCCGGGATCGACCAGGCCGGCGAAGCCGTGCAGCACGGCCGTGCCATGCCCGTCGACGACCTCGCCACGGAGGTGATGGCGCGGCTCGCGCCGGCCGGCGGTTACGACGACGACGTGGCGCTGCTGCTCTACCGTCATCCGGCGCCGCTGGAGATGTCCTTCCCCGCGGAGTCCGCTCAGCTGGCGCCGGTCCGCAAGGCGTTGCGCAACTGGCTCGCGCAGTGCGAGCTGCCCCCGAACACCGTGCAGAACGTCCTGGTGGCCGCGGGGGAAGCGTGCGCCAACGCCATCGAGCACGGCCACCGGCACGCCCCCGGG
Organism: Streptomyces sp. NPDC006655; assembly: GCF_040703965.1. NCBI lineage: Bacteria > Bacillati > Actinomycetota > Actinomycetes > Kitasatosporales > Streptomycetaceae > Streptomyces > Streptomyces sp. NPDC006655. Next base: position 16,051 of record NZ_JBEYJU010000064.1, read on the forward strand.
CAGGCCGTCCGGCTGCGCGCCGAGGCTCTCGTGGACGACCTGCGCCTCACGGTCGCCGACAGCGGCCGGTGGAAGGTCCCCCAGCCCGAGCTCAACACCCACCGCGGGAGGGGCATGATCCTGATGCGGGCCATGATGCAGCACGTGACCGTCACCGCCGGCCCCACCGGCACCACCGTCGACATGCAGATGAGGATCGCCCGATGACCACCCCGCTCACGCTCACCTCAGGCCGGCGACCGGACGGAACGCCCAGCCTCACGGTCGGCGGCGAGATCGACATGAGCAACGCCGGCACCCTCTCCGACGCCCTGGCCGGTAGGCCTGGACCCCTCGTCCTGGACCTGACCGCGGTGGAATACCTCGACAGCGCCGGGCTGAGCGTGCTCTTCGCCCACGCCGACCGGCTGGAACTCGTCGTCACGTCCTTGCTGGAGCCCGTCGTCGTCTTCTCAGGCCTCGCCGATCTGGTCACGGTGCACGGACTCAGCCCTGACGACGACGAGCGACGACGGAATTGACCGGCGCAGCCGGAGCAGGCGAGCCCGCCCCTGGATTCACCCAGAGTACGAGCGTGAGCCCGGGATGACGGGGTAAGCGGAGCGTCGTCGGCCGTTTCAGTGGGCGGCAGTGGTGGGACCAACCGTGGGAGGGGAAGCAGCATGGCAGGCAGCGCGTCGGCGATGCGGACTCGGACGATCGACTTGCCGGAGGTCGCGGATCCCTCCCAGGTGGCGCCCAAGGACGCGCGCGAGTTGTCGAAGCTGTTCTTCGACCGGTTGGCGGTGATGGAGGAGGGCACGGCCGACTACCAGTACGCCCGGAACACGCTGATCGAGATGAACATGTCCCTGGTCCGCTATGCGGCCGGCCGGTTCCGCAGCCGGGGCCCGGAGGAGATGGAGGACATCGTCCAGGTCGGCATGATCGGCCTGATCAAGGCGATCGACCGGTTCGAGATCTCCCGTGAGGTGGAGTTCACCTCCTTCGCGGTGCCGTACATCGTGGGCGAGATCAAGCGGTTCTTCCGGGACACCACCTGGGCCGTGCACGTGCCCCGGCGTCTCCAGGAGGCCCGCGTCCAGCTCGCCAAGGCGACCGAGGAACTGCGCAGCCGTCTCGACCGTGATCCGACGGTCAAGGAGCTGTCGGAGCTGATGAGCCTGCCCGAGGACGAGGTCCGCGAGGCCCGCCTCGCCTCGAACGGCTACAACTCCTCGTCCCTGGATGCCGCGATCAACGGCAGCGAGGACGGCGAAAGCGCCCTGCAGGACTTCATCGGTACCGAGGACGCGGCGCTGGAGCTCGTGGAGGACTTCCACGCCCTCGCCCCGTTGATCGCCGAACTCGACGAGCGTGACCGGAAGCTCATCCACATGCGCTTCGTCGAAGAACTCACCCAGGCTCAGATCGGCGAACACCTCGGAGTCTCGCAGATGCAGGTCTCCCGTCTGCTGTCCCGGTGCCTGGTCCGACTGCGCGAGGGCATGCTCACGACCGGCTGACCCATTCCGAGGTGCCGTTCTGATGCGGATCAGACGTCAAGGGCGTCGCGCAGCGTGGAGTGGCAGGGTATGACCTCGGCGAGGCCGACGATCCCGAAGATCTCCGACACGTGGGGGCCGGGGGCCGCGAGCCGCAGCTGGCCGCCATGGTGCTGCGCGGCGTGATGAGCGGCGATGAGGGCGTTGACGCCGCTGGAGTCCATGAAGGTGACGTCGCTGAGATCCAGCACCGTCGCGTGAGCGGCAGCGTCATGAGCGGTCAGGGCGTCCAGCAGCTGTGGAGCGCCGTCGAAGTCGATCTCGCCGCACGCCGTGACCACCCTGACGCCGCGGTGATGGCTCAGGTGGATCGACAGCCGTGAGCCCGCTGTCGGTGTGTCCTTGTCCGTCACGGTCCCTCAGCAAGTGTCGGTGACGCCGTACCCCAGCACTTCCTCGGCGACGATCTGCTCGGCCATGGTACTGGTATTGCTCTCGGAAGGCCCTGCCACAGGTACACCTCGCGCCGATGCGGTACCCGTCCGGGCGGACGACGTACGCGAGCAGGGCGGGAGTGACAGGTCGGATGGGTGCGGACCCGGAACGTCAGAGTTGCCATGGACCCATTCCAGTCGCGGTCGAGGAGACCCTGACGCTGTCGGGAGACGGCTCCTGCATCGCCGAGGCCCGTGACCTGGCTGCCGCGTTCCTCACCGGGAAGGCGGCAGCCCGCGGTCCAGGCGGTCGTACGAAGGTGTCGAGGCGCATCGTGGCCGTGACGCAGCTCGTGGTCAGCGAGCTGGTCACCAACGCCTGCAAGCACGCGCCCGGCCCTGTTCTGCTGCGGCTGCGTCTGGCGGACGAGGCGGTGGAGGTGGAGGTCCGGGACAGCCATCCCGAGATACCGACGGCGCGGCAGGCGGACCCGTACAGGGTGGGCCAGCACGGCCTGGAGATCGTGAAGGCCATTGCGGCCGACCTTGCCGTAGTGCCGGAGCCGACCGGTAAACGAATCACCGCCCGCATCCTCTTCGCCCCCCCGCCCCCGGCCTGACCTTGCCGGCCAGGGGGCCTCGCCGTCCTGATCCCTCTGATCCCGCCCTCCCCGGCCTCACCCGGCGACGTCAGTCGGCTCCTTGCTCTGTGGGAGAGCCGGCGTCCTGAGTGGCGGCCCAGGAGGCGAGCAGACGCAGTCCCTCTTCGGAGGGTGAGCCGGGTTCGGCGGTGTAGACGGTCAGGCTCAGGCCGGGTTCGGCGGTCATCTCCAGGCCCTCGAAGGCGAGGGTGAGATCGCCGACGGCGTGGTGGTGGAAGCGTTTGGTGCCGGTGCCGTGGTGACGGACGTTGTGGGCGCCCCAGCGGGTGCGGAAGTCGTCGCTTCGGGTGGACAGCTCGCCGACGAGGTCGTGGAGGTCCTTGTCGTGGGGGTTGCGGCCGGCTTCGGTGCGCAGGATGGCGACGGCCATGTCGGCGGCCTGCTCCCAGTCCGGGTAGAAGCGGCGCGAGGCGGGGTCGAGGAACTGGAAGCGGGCCAGGTTGGCCTGGTTGCCAGGTGTGGCGTAGAGGTCGTCGTAGAAGGCGCGGGTGAGCTGGTTGACGGCGACGATGTCCATGCGGCCGTTGCGTACGAACGCGGGTCCGGCGGTGACGGCGTCCAGCACCCACTGCAGGCTGCGGTGCGGTGACCAGGCCCGCGTGGTGCGGCGGCGTGGCCGGGTCAGGGCGTCGGTGCCGTCCGCGGCTTGGGCCAGGTTCAGCAGGTGGGAGCGCTCGGCGTCGTCGAGCCGGAGGGCGCGGGCGACGGCTTCGAGGACGGCCGGGGAGACGCCGGCGAGGTTGCCGCGTTCCAGCTTGGCGTAGTACTCCACGCTCACGTCGGCCAGGGCGGCGACCTCGCTGCGGCGCAGGCCGGGAACCCGGCGGCGGGCGCCGGAGGGCAGGCCCGCCCGCTCGGGGGTGATCTTCGCGCGCCGCGAGGTGAGGAACTCGCGGATCTCTGCTCGGTTGTCCACGCTCTCGACCGTACGTCGCGTCCGCTGCCATAGGGATGTACTGCCAGTACACCTCTCGACGGTGCCTCGCTGCGCGCGCCGGGAGCGGGTTACCTGGATGGTGTGGTGCTTTCCGCCCGCCCCGTCACAGCGCCTCGGCCGACGGGGCGGGAAGTGCGCACCCGGCCCCTGTACTCGGTGCGGCCCCGGACTCCGGCGGCCGCACACCACGGCACGCAAAGGAATCCCTCTCATGCACGGCGCAGTGATCCATGCTCCCGGCGACGTCCGTTTCGAGACCCTGGACGACCCGAAGATCCTCCAACCGGCCGATGCGGTCATCCGTACGGCCGTGACCTGCGTATGCGGCTCCGACCTGTGGCCCTACCGGGGCGCGGAGCCGATCGGCGACCCGCATCCCATGGGCCATGAGTACGTCGGCTTCGTCGAGGAGGTCGGCTCGGATGTCACCTCGGTCAGGCCGGGCCAGTTCGTCGTCGGCTCCTTCGCCACCTCGGACAACACCTGCGCGAACTGCAAGAACGGCTTCCAGTCGAACTGCCTGCACCGCGAGTTCATGTCCACGTGCCAGGCCGACTACGTGCGCATCCCCAACGCCCAGGGCACCCTGGTCGCCACCGACGAGATCCCCGACGAGCGGTTCTGGCCGGGTCTGCTGGCCGTCTCCGACGTGATGGGAACCGGCTGGTGGGCCGCCGACGCCGCCGAGGTCGAGCCAGGCTCCACAGCCGTGGTCGTCGGCGACGGCGCGGTCGGCCTGTGCGGGGTGATCGCGGCGAAGGAGAGGGGCGCGGAGCGCATCATCGTCATGAGCCGGCACGAGACGCGGCAGAAGCTCGCCCGGGAGTTCGGCGCCACCGACGTCGTCACCGAGCGCGGCGACGAGGGCGTGGCACGGATCAAGGAGATGACCGGCGGAATCGGCGCCGACAGCGTGCTGGAGTGCGTCGGGACCGCCCAGGCCATGGAACAGGCCCTGCGCTCCGCGCGCCCCGGCGGCAACGTCGGCTTCGTCGGGGTTCCCCACGAGGTCGCCGTCGACGGGCAGGAACTGTTCTTCTCCCACGTCGGCCTGCGCGGCGGGCCCGCTCCGGTGCGCCGCTACCTGCCCGACCTCATCGACCGCGTCCTGACCGGAGCGATCGATCCCGGCCGGGTCTTCGACCTCACCCTGCCCCTGGAGCAGGTCGCCGAGGGCTACCGGGCCATGGACGAGCGCCGCGCCGTCAAGGCGCTCCTCAAGCCCTGACCGACCCACCGTCCCGCGCCTGAAGGAGTAACCGTGCAGATCACCCGCAGTTCGATCGACACCGTGAGGGGCCCGGCCGACTGGTTCACCGGCGATGTCCACATCGACGCCGTCGCCGCCGCCCCGGCCCCGTCCCGGGTCACCGCGAACCTGGTCCACTTCATGCCCGGCGCCCGCACCCACTGGCACCGTCACCCCCTGGGCCAGACCGTGTTCGTCACCGAGGGCGTGGGTCTGTGCCAGCGCCGGGGCGGACCGGTCGAGGTCATCCGGCCCGGTGACCGCGTCCTGTTCGAGGCCGACGAGGAGCACTGGCACGGCGCGGCGCCGAACCGGCTGATGGTCCACCTGGCCATCAACGAGGGCGACGCCGACCACGACGTCGTGCACTGGCTGACCCCCGTCACCGACGAGGAGTACGCCGCCGCCCCGGCCACCGGCTGACCCCCGCCGCTCGCTGCCGTGCCCTCCGGGGTCCTACCTCCCCGTCACTCCGACCCGCCGCCCCTGCGAATCGGCGTGCCAGGATCAGGCTCATTGCCTCCCCGACGGTGCTGTGTCGCGGCAAGCAAGCCGATTGAGGAAGCTCCTCGACGTCCTGCGGGTTGTGCCTCACCGCGCGACCGCCCGCAAGCACCGCCGGGCCGGCCACAGGGCGGTGATGGTGAGGTCAAGGACTCGTCGGGGCCCCGGCGGCAGCCGTGACTAGCGGGAGTCCGGCACGGGGTGCGGTGCTTCGCCGCACCCCAGTCCCGTTTCTGCGAAGCAGCCGTCAATCACCTGCGGCCTCTACTGCAACATCTTGAGCTTGCGCTTGACTGGGCGGGTGACCCGCACCATCCCTTGGGGGAGCAGCCCTTACGCTGGGCGCGCCCCCAAAACTTCCCGAAACGTTGCGCTTCGGCTGGGGCAAAATCTGTGCCCGCGAGCCGAGGTTTCAACGGGGCAGGCAGACAGATTCTCTATCGCATTAAGCAGGGTGGGATTCTTCACCGTACACGGGCCGCTTCGGCGTGCTACTGTCGATCTCAGTTGCAGTTGTGGTCCCAAAACTTCAAGTGTCCTTCCGGTGGCGCCCGTGCTACCGGAGCACTTTTGTTATCCGGTCTTTTTCCCGACGGGGTGATCATCGCGGCGACACGGGGTCCGTGCAGTGCGGATCCCGATGCACTGCCCCAAAGGAGAAATGACATGGCTTCTGGTACTGTCAAGTGGTTCAACGCGGAAAAGGGCTTCGGCTTCATCGAGCAGGACGGTGGCGGCGCTGACGTGTTCGCCCACTACTCGAACATTGCCGCCCAGGGCTTCCGTGAGCTGATCGAGGGCCAGAAGGTGACCTTCGACATCGCGCAGGGCCAGAAGGGCCCGACGGCCGAGAACATCGTTCTCGCCTGACGCTGACTGTCGCGTACTTGTAGCTGGGGCCCGCGTCCTTCGGGGTGCGGGCCCCAGCTACTCGCGTTTTCCGCAGTGGTTTCACCTGCGGACGACAACCAGGAAATCCGTAGGTTCAGCGCATACGGAGCATCCTTCAGGGGTGTACACGCCCCTCATGGCTTCATCGCGGCGGGCGCCCGTCAGATTCGCTGTCGCATTCCACCGGTCCATTCTTGCAATTCTCTGTGCTGCTGATCGCTGCGGGAATTCCTTGATATGTGCCGCATCGAGGAAGGTTCCGCATGAACCGCACACGCACGAACGACCGCTTCAGCCGCATCCGTAACGGCAGTACCGACTCCCAAAAGGGCGGCAGCCGATTCGGCTCGTCGGCCAGGAGCCGCTCCGGCGCCCCGAGCCGCTCCGGTGGTTACGGCCGCCGGCCCGCGGCGGTCCAGGGGGAGTTCGCGCTGCCCAGGACGATCACTCCCGCGCTCCCCGCCGTGGAGTGCTTCGCCGATCTCGACATGCCCGGGGCGCTGCTGGGCGCGCTCAGTTCGGAAGGCGTGACCGTACCCTTCCCGATCCAGGCCGCGACCCTGCCGAATTCCCTCGCCGGCCGGGACGTACTGGGCCGTGGCCGCACCGGCTCCGGCAAGACCCTCGCCTTCGGGTTGGCGCTACTGGCCCGTACCGCCGGGCAGCGCGCCGAAGCCAGGGAGCCGCTCGGGCTGATCCTCGTACCCACGCGCGAACTGGCACAGCAGGTCACCGACGCGCTCGCCCTTTACGCCCGCTCCGTGAGGCTGCGGCTGGCCACGGTGGTGGGCGGAATGCCGATCGGCCGACAGGCGAGCGCGCTGCGCGCCGGCGCCGAGATCGTCGTCGCCACGCCAGGACGCCTCAAAGACCTCATCGACCGTGGCGACTGCCGGCTGAACCAGGTTTCCATCACCGTCCTCGACGAGGCCGACCAGATGGCCGACATGGGCTTCATGCCGCAGGTCACCGCCCTCCTCGACCAGGTCCGCCCCGAAGGCCAGCGCATGCTGTTCTCCGCCACTCTCGACCGCAACGTCGATCTGCTCGTGCGCCGCTACCTCAGCGACCCCGTCGTGCACTCCGTCGACCCCTCGGCCGGAGCGGTCACGACGATGGAGCACCACGTGCTCCACGTTCACGCTGCCGACAAGCACACGGCCACCACCCAGATCGCCGCACGCGACGGCCGCGTGATCATGTTCCTCGACACCAAGCACGCCGTCGACGGCCTCACCGAACACCTCCTGAACAGCGGGGTACGGGCCGCCGCCCTGCACGGCGGGAAGTCACAGCCGCAGCGCACCCGCACGCTGGCACAGTTCAAGAACGGACACGTCAACGTGCTGGTGGCGACCAACGTCGCGGCGCGCGGCATCCACGTCGACAACCTCGACCTCGTCGTCAATGTCGACCCGCCGACCGACCACAAGGACTACCTCCACCGCGGCGGCCGTACCGCCCGTGCAGGAGAGTCCGGCAGCGTCGTCACCCTGGTCACCCCCAACCAGCGCCGCGGCATGACCCGCCTCATGGCAGCGGCCGGCATCGTCCCGCAGACCACCCAGATCCGCGTCGGCGAAGAGGCCCTGCACCGCATCACCGGCGCCCAGGCCCCCTCCGGCACCCCGGTCGTCATCACCGCACCGGTGGTCGAACGCCCCAAGAAGCGCGGCGCCACCTCACGCGGCCGGCGCCGCCCCGTCTCGGCGGCCCGCAGCGCGGCCGTACGGCAGTCCACCACCGGTGCGGCGGCATAGAACCTTCGTGTCAGGAAGCCCGCCCGACTTCGCAGGAGGCACCCTTTGACGCTGGACCAGACGCAGTTCCGCTCAACACGTACCAACGCCGTGCAGACGGCCGCCGATCCCGCGGACGCGGCCGGACCGCAGGTGTGGGAGGACATGACCGTGGAGGTGGCACTGTGCGTGATGACCGCGGCCCGCACAGGTCATCTGGTCGTCTGCGACGAGGACGGTCTGCGCACCGGCCTGGTCACCCGGGACCGGCTCACGGCCGTTCGTGACGGCTCCGGATACACGGACCGGATCCGGCTGCGGGACATCGCCGACGTCATCGGGCCATTCGCGTCGCCGCCGACCGCGAGGGCCGGAGCCGAGCGTGCGATGGGCTGCCGCCGGCTCGGGGCCCCGCCCGTGGCCGACGAACACGGTAACGCCCTGGGCGTCCGCGTCCTCTGTCGCTGAACCGCCGTCATCCCTGTCCGGGCCCGTCATCTCTTCTCCCTGGAGGCATCGTGCGCTGTGTCATCGCTCGCTTCCCGTTCGACCTGACCAAGAGCGGCGTGGTGGAATCGATGAAGGGCGTGAGGCCCGAGCCGGTCACCGCTGAGTTCGTCGTCATCGGACGACGCCACTACCCCGCCAAGCAGGTCGGCCAGGTCGTCACCCGCCAGGACCGCCGTGATTTCAGCACCGGCGAAGTCCTCAGGGCCATGACCCAACTCGGCTTCACCTGCCGCACCCGCCCCGCCGCCGCACCCGCGCCTCTGGCCGGCCCGGACGGGCCGGCGCCCGCAACGCTCGGCGCTCCCTGTCCACCTGACGTACGGACTGGTGTGAGCCGAACCGAGCAGCGAGGCCCCATCGGCGTGGGCGAAATTCCAGGGGGCGTGGCAACACTGCGGTGAGTTGATCAAGCGGCGAGCAGTTCGGACAGACGCTCGGCTGGGGTCTCCCAGTCGAGCGTTCTGCGTGGGCGGCTGTTGAGTTCGTTGGCGCGTCCGGCCCTGCCCGCTGGACCAGCCTCCTGCGACGACCGCCGCCGCGGCGCCCTGCTGCGGCGAGCCTCCCGCCGTCGTTCATGGAAGCGGGTCAGCCGGCCTCCGCGCACACCGGAACCCTGCCGATCACTCACGGGACAAGATCATCTCCTGGCCCGTTCGCCGCGTACCTCGACGGCCCGGGGGCGGCGGAGCCCTCACGCAGGGCCGCGATCGATCTCAGCGCCAACGGCTGCCGGTCTTCATGGCGGTCATGCGCAACCCGGGACAGCACTCTTCCGAGAGCAACCACGGAAGAGCTCCAGACACTGGCCGTGGAGAAAAACTGTCGTGACGACAGTAGACATTGGCCCGTCGCAGGGATACAGTCTTTGTCGTACTCAGGAAGTCGAAGTGGGCACGGCAGACACGAACTGCCGTGCCGGCAGGTCAAGCAGGACACGGCCCAAGGGGGTCGTGAGCAGTACCCGCGATATCCAGCAGTATCACCAGTAACCGAAGGTAAGGAGCGAGACGCCATCAGGATCGCCCGGGCGAGGAAGCAGTCCGCCCGGGTACCGCAGGCCCCGGATTGGAAGGTGGTCCCCGGTCACGCATCCGCGATCCCCGCAGTCCCGCCCTCCCAGGCGGACCCTGCGGACATACAAGGCCGGCGCAGTTCGCCGGTAGATGGTGTTGAAAGCTCGGGGCCCGGGTGCCAGTACGGCGCCCGGGCCCCCCGACGCGCCCCCGGAAGAAGAGGTCTATGCCCCCTGGCAGTTCCCGCGCCGTCACCCCTCTCGATGACGACGACTACCCCGCCTACACCATGGGCCGGGCCGCCGACATGCTCGGCACCACCCCCGCCTTCCTGCGCGCCCTCGGCGAACACCGCCTGATCACACCTTTGCGCTCCGAAGGCGGCCACCGCCGCTACTCCCGCTACCAACTGCGCATCGCCGCCCGTGCCCGCGAACTCGTCGACCAGGGCACCCCCATCGAAGCTGCCTGCCGCATCATCGTCCTCGAAGACCAACTCGAAGAAGCACAGCGCATCAACGAGCAAATACGCACACAAAGTCCCGAACCGCAGTCCAAGACCTCAGCCTGACCGGACGCCGGCACGAAGACTGCCGTGTCGACGTCCGTGCCGTCCCGCGCGCCTGGCAGCATGGTTCTCATCCAGCCGCTGCCGGCTCCCCACCCCGCCGACCTCATGCCCGACGCGACGGGCATGGCGGCCTTCGAAGCGGCGTACCGGCAGGCCAAGGAGCAGGACGCCGTCTTCGTCGCCATCGAGTCTCTGGGCGAGCACTGGACGGCGCGTCATCCGAGCCGCGGTCATCCAGACGATCCGCGCCGGCGAGATCCACTCGGACTCCTCCGCGGAAACGGTCTACTTCGAATCTGCCGGACCCCCGTCGTGGTGCCCCGACCCTGTCGGGAGGAGGCAATGGATCACTCTGTCCGCTCTCCGGGTACCGTCAGGGTATGAGTCATCCGCACCCCGACCTGAAGGCCGCACCGCCCCTCGCCGAAGGGGGGCTGCGGGTCGTCGCCCTCGGCGGCCTGGGTGAGATCGGCCGCAACATGACCGTCTTCGAGCACGCCGGCAAGCTGCTCGTCGTCGACTGCGGCGTGCTGTTCCCCGAGGAGACCCAGCCCGGCGTGGACGTGATCCTGCCGGACTTCACCTCGATCCGTGACCGGCTGGACGACGTCGTGGGCATCGTCCTCACCCATGGCCACGAGGACCACATCGGCGGCGTGCCGTACCTCCTGCGCGAACGGCGCGACATCCCCGTCGTCGGCTCCAAGCTGACGCTGGCATTCCTGGAGGCCAAGCTCAAGGAACACGGCATCCGGCCGCGCACGGTGCGGGTGCGGGAGGGCGACCGGCGTGGCTTCGGGCCCTTCGACTGCGAGTTCGTGGCGGTCAACCACTCCATCCCCGACAGCCTCGCGGTCGCGATCCGCACCCGGGCCGGGATGGTGCTGCACACCGGCGACTTCAAGATGGACCAGTTCCCTCTCGATGACCGCATCACCGATCTGCGCGCCTTCGCCCGCCTCGGTGAGGAAGGCGTGGACCTGTTCCTCACCGACTCCACCAACGCCGAAGTACCCGGCTTCACCACCTCGGAGCGAGAGCTGAACCCGGCGATCGAGCAGGTGATGCGCACCGCGCCGCGCCGGGTCATCGTCTCCAGCTTCGCCAGCCACGTGCACCGCATCCAGCAGGTGCTGGACGCCGCCCACCAGCACGGCCGCAAGGTCGCCTTCGTCGGCCGGTCGATGGTACGCAACATGGGCATCGCCCGTGACCTGGGCTATCTGAAGGTCCCCTCCGGTCTGGTCGTGAGCACGAAGGAGCTGGAGAAGCTCCCGGACCACAAGATCACTCTGGTGTGCACCGGCTCCCAGGGCGAACCGATGGCCGCGCTGTCACGGATGGCCAACCGCGACCATGTGATCCGCATCGGCGAGGGCGACACCGTCCTGCTCGCCAGCTCCCTCATCCCCGGCAACGAGAACGCCATCTACCGGGTGATCAACGGCCTCACCCGCTGGGGCGCCCACGTGGTCCACAAGGGCAACGCCAAGGTGCACGTCTCCGGGCACGCCAGCGCCGGCGAACTCGTCTACTGCTACAACATCGTCAAGCCCCGCAACGTCATGCCCGTGCACGGCGAATGGCGCCACCTGCGGGCCAACGCCGACCTCGCCATCCGCACCGGTGTCGACCCCGACCGGGTCGTCATCGCCGAGGACGGCGTCGTCGTCGACCTGGTCGACGGACGCGCGTCCATCACCGGCAAGGTCCCCGCCGGCAACGTCTACGTCGACGGCATGGAAGTCGGCGGCGCCACCGAAGCGTCCCTCAAGGACCGCCTCACCCTCGCCTCCGAAGGTGTGGTCACGGTGGTGGCGATCGTCGACGCGGACACAGGCGCCCTCGCCGAAGCACCCGACTTCCTGGCCCGCGGCTTCGTCCACGACGACGCCACCTTCGAGCCGGTCATCCCCGTCATCGAGAAGACCCTGGCCACCGCCGCCGAGGAAGGTGTCGGGGACGCCCGCCAACTCGAACAACTGCTCGCCCGTGCCGTGGCGAACTGGGCGTTCCGCACCCACCGCCGCAAGCCCCTCATCATCCCCGTCATCATCGACGCCTGAGCCACACCCGGGCAGGCGGGCGGGGGCGGACGCCGATGTGCACGAGGTGAAACCCGGCGACGAGTCGGTCCTGATGCCCAGCCTCATCACCGGCCCACCGGCCCACCGGCCCACCGGCCCACCGGCCCACCGGCCCACCGGGTCGGCTGGGCGGCCCGGTGGCGAGCGCTGGGCCGGGCATCCAGCAGCTGACCTGCCGCCCGCGTGTTTCCGGTGACCCCTCACGTGAAGTGCGTGGCGATTCTGGAGCCTGCGACAAGGGCGCCCGACCTCGGGTTCGGGCGCCAGGCGCTTGTGACAATCAGGCGGCGACGAGCTCCTGCTCACGGTCCGGCGTCTTGACCTCGTGCTTCTTGTTCGGCAGCGAGAGCCGGAAGACCTTGCGCCACGCGGAGAACACCTGTTTGGGCAGCGGTCCGGTGACGTACTCCAGCTCGTACTTCTCGAACAGCGCGCGCACCTTCACCGCGACCTCGGCGTACCGGTTGCTCGGCAGGTCCGGGAACAGGTGGTGCTCGATCTGGTGTGACAGGTTGCCGGTCATGAAGTGCATGGCCCTGCTGCCGCTGATGTTCGCCGAGCCCATCATCTGGCGCAGGTACCACTGGCCGCGCGTCTCGCCCTTGATCGACCGGCGCTCGAAGACCTGCACGCCCTCGGGGAAGTGCCCGCACATGATCACGGAGTGGGACCAGATGTTGCGGACCAGGTTCGCGGTGAACGTGGCGGCGAGCGTGGGGAGGAAGGACGGCCCCGACAGCAGCGGGTGGATCACGTAGTCCTTGAGCACCTGCTTGCGGATCTTGCGGCCCACGGCCTTGGCCTGCGCGCGGAACTCCGGGTTCTTGCGGCGGCGCTTGTTCAGGTTCTTGCCGAGCTCCAGGTCGTACGCTGCGATGCCGTACTCGAAGAAGCAGGCGTTGATGAAGTTCCACAGCGGCTGGCCGAGGTGGATCGGGTGCCACTTCTGGTCCTCGTCGACGCGCATGATGCCGTAGCCGAGGTCGTTGTCCTTGCCGATCACGTTGGTGTACGTGTGGTGCAGCTCGTTGTGCGAGTGCTTCCACTGGTCGGCCGGCGAGACGTGATCCCATTCCCAGGTGGTGGAGTGGATCTTCGGGTCCCGCATCCAGTCCCACTGGCCGTGCAGGATGTTGTGGCCGATCTCCATGTTGTCCATGATCTTCGCCACGGACAGACCGGCGGTGCCGAGCAGCCACGCGGGCGGGAAGATCGAGAACAGCAGGACGCCCCTGCTGACCAGCTCGAGCTTGCGCTGCGCCGAGATGACCTTGCGGATGTAGGCGGCGTCTTTCTCGCCGCGTCCGGCGATCACTTCGTCGCGGATCGCGTCCAGCTCGTGGCCGAGCTCCTCGATCTGCTCCGCCGTCAGGTGGGCGGTGGGGTCGATGGCGGTCAAGGTGCTCCTACCGTTCGATGTCGCAGGGGCCCGCCGCGGCGGACACACAGGTCTGGATGAGGACGCCCGGCTCGGCCTCGGTGATCTCGCCGGTGCGCAGGTCGCGGACGGCGCCCGCCTTGAGCGGCGTGACGCAGCCGAAGCAGATGCCCATGCGGCACCCGGAGGGCATGAGCACGCCGGCCTCCTCGCCGATGTCCAGCAACGGCGTGCCGCCGTCCGCGTCGACGGTCTTGCCGCTGGCGCTGAACGTGACCGCGCCGCCGCCGCATCCGTCGCCGGCGACGACGATGCCAGGGCGGAAGCGTTCGGTGTGCAGGCGCTCTTGGACGCCGTGGCCGCTCCAGTGCTCTTCGGCGGCGTCGAGCAGGCCCGCGGGCCCGCAGGCCCACGTCTCGCGCTCGGCCCAGTCGGGCACGAGTTCGTCGAGACGGGCGATGTCGAGCATGCCGTCTGTGGCGGTGTGCACCTCGATGAGCCGCAGCTTCTTGTCCGCGACCAGGTCGTGCAGTTCGTTGCGGAAGATCACGTCCTGCGGCCGTGGCGCGCAGTGGACCATGACGACGTCGTCCAACTCGATGTCGCGCAGCATGCCCATCACGGGCGTGATGCCGCTGCCGGCCGTCAGGTAGAGCACCTTGGCGGGCTTGGCCTGCGGCAGCACGAAGTCACCGGTCGCCTGGTCGAGCTGGATCAACGTGCCCGGTCTCGCCCTGCGGACGAGGTGGTTGCTGACCTTGCCGTCCGGGATCGCCTTCACGGTGATCGTGACGCGGCCGTCCTGGCGGTCTGTCGGCGAGGTGAGGGAGTAGGCACGCCACAGGCGCACCCCGTCGACGTCGACCCCGATCCGCACGTACTGACCGGCTGTGTGGCCGCGCCAGCCTCGTCCCGGCCTGATCACGACAGTCGCGGCGTCACCCGTCTCGGGGTGCACGGCCTCGATGCGCCCACGCAGGTCAGCGCCCGCACGCAGGGGGCTGACCAGGTCGAGGTAGTCCGACGGCAGCAGCGGCGTCGTGACCATCTCCAGCAGTTTCCACGCCCTGCTGCGGAGGGTTGCACTCGTCATGACTCCAGCTTGCTGCGCCTCAGGGCGTAGAGTCCTGACCGTAGGACGTGAATCTGGTGGGTGGAATTGTTCGCAGGGAATAAAAACGTGAGTCGTGTAACCCAGAGGGCCAGCGAACTGGCCCTGGATGAGACGACGGTCACCGCAGTGAGGGCCGCGCTGAAGACCACCGCCGACGAGGTCGTCCAGGCGGTCATCGACGAGGTCCCTCCCTACGCCAACGCCCTGTCGGGCCACATGGGCGCCACGATCCGCCGGGCCGTTCGCACCGCCCTCGGGCACTACCTGGACCTCGCGAGCGGGAACGCCACGGGCGGCGACGGCGGTGACGCGGCCTACGAGCTGGGCCGCGGCGAGGTGCGCGACGGCCGTTCGATGGACGCCCTGCTCAGCGCCTACCGCGTCGGCGCCCGCGTGGCCTGGCGATGCCTGGCAGCGGGCGCCGTGTCCGCAGGTCTGCCCGCCGCCGAGGTCGCCAAGTTCGCCGAGCTGACCTTCGCCTACATCGACGAGCTCTCCGCCGCGAGCGCCGCGGGCCACGCCGACGAACTGGCCGCCCGGGGCAGGGTCCACGAGCGCCACCTGGAACACCTGGCCCGCGACCTCCTCGCCGGCGCGAGCCCGGACATGCTGCTGGCCTCTGCTCAACGGGCCGGATGGCAGCCTCCGGTCACGCTGACGGCGGTGCTGCTGCCCGCCGCCCAGGCCCGGCCTGCCTACCGCGCGCTCGACCCGGGCGCCCTCGTGCTCGACGATCTGCCGGATGCCACCGGTGTGCTGCTCGTCCCCGACGCCGACCGATCACATCTCCTGCGGCAGTTGACCGACCGCACCGCAGTGGTCGGCCCGGCCCGGCCATGGACTCGGGCGTCCGCCTCGTACGCACGAGCCGTACGCGCGCGCTCTCTCTCCGCTGATATCCGCGACACCGAGGACCACCTGCCCGAGCTGGTGCTGAGCGCCGACGTGGACGCGTTGGCAGACCTGTGTGCCCGAGCCCTCGCACCGTTGCGCACCTTGCCTGTCGCGACCGCACGGCGGCTGGAGGAGACGTTGCGGGCGTGGCTGCTGCACCAGGGCAGGCGGGAGGAGGTGGCGGCGGCGTTGTTCGTCCATCCCCAGACAGTCCGGTACCGGATGTCGCAGCTGCGGGAGCTGTTTCCGGATCTCGCATCGCCGCACCGGGTCCTTGAACTGACGCTGGCGGTCGGTCTTCGGGCCAGTTGACGCGTACTTCGACCGTCCACGGACTCCCGGCGGATCCCGGCATCGTGCTCGGTGTTTACCTGGACGCCCTTGCAGCCGGGACGGTTCGCGTGAGCGACGCGATCCAGGTGCAGCAGGTCGGCTGACAGGGAGCGTTCCACCACGAGTCGCCCACCTGCCGATCCGTCAGGCTCACGTCTCGCGCGACCAGCCGCACCCGGTCGCGACTGAGCGGGAGCCGGCCGAGGAGGACGACGGTCGCGTCGAGCAGGGCGTTGGCGAAGGCCGGAGCGACCGGGCTGCAAGGGCGGACTGTCGGATGTGCCAGGAAAGGGGATCTGACCTCGGGTTTTCCGAAGATCGCTCAGGTCGACATCCTTAACGGTCTGGACCGGACTCGGCCTCGATTCCTGAGCTCGTCCCGCCTTCCAGGCGTGGGTCACCAGCGTCGCCATCATGGGAAGACTTCAACCGGGTATCGTGCAGGGTGATCGAAATGAGCCGCCGTGCGGCCGAGCCCGGGGAACTGGGAGGGAAGGGCGTGGATGTCCCACCTGGCGTGGGCGGGTCCCCCGTCGTGCCACCCTTTGGCGCGGTGCTTCAGATCATTCCGCTGCCTGACCGTTCCGGGCTGGAGGCGATCGGGGAGATCAGCATGAACACACGAACCGTTTGGCAGCAGGCACTGAAGCACCTGGCCGACCGTCACACCGATGTGCTGCATGTGGATCTGTCCCGCGTGAAGTTCGTGGATGTGGCGGGTGTGACGGACCTGGCGGTGACTGCACACCATCTCGCCGAGGGGCAGCGGATCGTGCTGTACCGTCCTCCGGCACAGCTGCCGCGCATCCTTGAGCTTTTCTGGCCCGGGATCACCGCGATCGAGGTGGCCGCGTCATGAGCACGGCAACCTCTGACGAACCGTTCGTTCACCCGGCGCTCTTCTACCGAGGCGCGGACCAGTACATCGCGGGGACGGTTCCCTTCCTCAGGGAAGGGCTGGACGCCGGTGAGCCCGCAGCCGTCGCTGCTCCGCCGGATCGCCTGGAGCTGATCCGCCAGGGACTGGGAGAGCGAGCGGCGGAGGTACGCTTCATCGACATGACCCAGGCCGGCCGCAACCCCGGCCGTATCATCCCGAGCGTGTTGCGCAAGTTCGCGGACGCCCAGCCGAGCGCCCGCCGGGTCCGCATCATCGGTGAGCCGATCTGGCAGGGTCGTTCCGCCGTCGAGTACCCGGCGTGCGTCCAGCACGAAGCGCTGATCAACGCTGCTTTCACCGGGCGCGCGGTAACCATCCTGTGCCCGTACGACGCCGGGCAGTTGGAGGAGCAGGCACTCAGCGACGCCCTGGCGACCCATCCGCTCATCCGGGACGCTGATGGCGAGACGGCATCCACCGCCTACAGCCCCGAGCAGATCATCGCCCGCTACAACGAGCCCCTGCTCGCTCCGCTCTCCGCCGCGGCGTGCCCTTTCGCCGCCCGTACACTGCCCGACGCCCGCGACTTCGCCGTGTCCCAGGCGCGGTCCCTGAGCGTGTCCGGCGTGAACTTGACAGATCTGGAACTCGCGGTGGCGGAGCTGACCACCAACAGCGTCGTCCACGGCGCCGGCTCGGGCACGCTGCGGATCTGGGCCGAGAGCGACCGGATCGTCTGCGAGGTCCACGACGGCGGACAGCTGAACGATCCCTTGGCGGGCCGCCGCCCGCCCCATCCCACCCAGCCCGGCGGCCGGGGACTCCTCCTCGTCCACCAACTCGCGGACCTCGTCCGTGTCCACACCGGCCCTGACGGCACCACCATTCGCTGCTACCTGCCCGGCTGACCGGAGGCGTCCTCGGTGAATGTCATGCCTACCGCGCCGCAACAACCGACGCAGACGTGCTGCTCATCCCGAGCTGCCGGCAGCAATGACGTTCACGTAGCCCATCATTCCGTTGTCCTCGTGGCCAGTGATGTGGCAGTGAAACATCCATTGTCCGGTGAAGTCCGTAAAGCGGATCCGGATCACCGCTTTGCCAGCCGTTCCAGGAACTGCGTGGGGAACGCTCACGGTGTCCATGTGGTCGGCGGGAGGCTGGGCGACGCCGTTCACACTGAGGACCTGGAACGGTGCGATGTGGAGATGGAACGGATGATCGTGGCCACTCGTGTTGGTGAGCGTCCATTCTTCGACGGTTCCGAGTGTGGCCGGTTTCTTGAAAGTCGGCTTCCTCATGTCGAACAGCTTGCCGTTGATCCAGAAATTTTTGCCGCCGTCGTCACTCAGGGCCACGCTTCGCGATTGGGCGATGGGTTCTCCGGACAGATCGGTTCGGATCCGGAAAGCGGTCCGGCGATCTGGGGCGAGGTGGCCATGCCCGACGGTCCCCCGGTGGCAGCCGGCCCCGCGCTCCCGCTGCCCCGTTGGACATCGACCTTCATGAGGGTGGTGTCGGGGTAGGAGTCGCCGTCGCCCTCCGTCCCGGTCACGTGGGCGAGGGTTCTGGGCCAGGTTGATCCGGGGGCTCCGGCGGTCACCAGGACGTCGAAGCGTCTGCCGGGCGGAACCAGAAGGTGGGTTCGCCCGGGTGGGCGCCGCGGAGGGAATCCCGTCCTGGTTGATGACGGTGAGGCTGCCGCCGTCGAGCTGTAGATCGTAGAAGATGGCGCCTTCATTGGCCATTCGCCACAACTGGGTTTCGCCGGCTTTCACGTTCAGCGTGGGCTGGAACTGACCGTTGACCAGGCGGACCGTCGGCGATGCGGGCTCGAGGACCCCGTCCGGGTAGACGATCGAGCTGGATCCGCTGATCTGGGCGTCCTTGAGCGCCAAGGTATGAGCGGTGATCCCGCGGTAGGCCGGCGGCAACGATTCGCGAGTGTCCCCGACAATGATCGTTCCCGACAGCCCCGCCCCTATCTGGCTCTCGGTTCCATTGCAGCGAGTACCCGCCGGGGCAGAGGTCATCTCCATCCCCGGCATCGGCTCGCCGTCCCTGGAGCACATTTCATGGTCGTGGTACCAGTACGTGCCGGGTGCCTGGGTTGCGGGAATGTCGAGATGGTAGGTCAGAGTTTGACCAGGCTGAGCGGACAGCATGATGTTGTCCGCGCTTCCCTTCGGGGACAGGTGCATCCCGTGGAAGTGCAAATTGGTCGCCGTGTCGAGTTTGTTGGTCAGTTTCAGGGTGACACGCCGGCCAGGAACCACATGAAGGGTCGGCCCGACTTTGCTGATCACGATCGGGGACAACCCGGCACGCCTGGGCAGTGAGGCGTCCTTTGCGGCGTTGTGCGAGGCAAGCTCCGTCGAGCGCTCCTCGGGCGAACGCGGCCTGCACCGGGTCGTGCAGACCCGGTTGCGCCCAGGACTACCACGAGCGCCGCAGCGAGGAGGGCAAGACCCGGCGCTACGCGGCCCGAAAGGTCTTCCACCTGGTCAGACCTGTGCAGTCGCAACCTCCGTCATAGGGGCAGTCGTGATACGTGCGAGGGTCGAGGCGTGAGTGAGACACCGTCGAACACCCTGCAATACCGCTTTGACGGGCCAGAAGAGGCTCCCGTCCTGATCCTGGGTCCCTCCCTGGGTACCACCTGGCACATGTCGTAGAAGGCGTCCAGGGGCGTCCATCCGGTCCTGTGCGGGCATGTATGTCCAGTTTCGGGATCCTGTGCTGAGAGTGTCCACGGGGTTTGTGACCCGCCGGTGACAGCTGGCAGCGCGACGAAGCCCCGGGCTCACCCGCTGTGTTCAGCGTAGGTTCGTAATTACGAATGTCCTTTTCTCCTTGGCGATGGCCTGTGTCCGGCACAAGGGACAACGTGACGAGACGTCCCGTGTGCCCGTTCACCCGTCGTGGTGCTGTTCCCGGTGTCGCTCTGTGCAGTGGCACCCACCCCACCGATCCGGGGCAAGTGCGGCCGGCCGTTACACCGTCCCCGGGGCATCTACGCCGACCGCGGCTGCGACCACAACGTCTACCGCGACAGGGTCCGCCTGTTCCAGATCAGGTCGCACATCGCCCATCGCGGCACCGAACACTGGCTCTGGCTTGGGCATGCATCGCTGGGTCGTATCCGCTTCACGCGGGGACTCTCTGCGGCCAACCGGGTCGCACTCCTTGCTTCTGCAAAGTTCAGCGTCTTTGGAGGCGTCTGCGGCACTGCCTGTTCCAGCGAGGCTGCGCAGATCGCGGACTGCGTGGACGCGTCCTCGGACGGCAGACCGCGGTGATCGCCGACCGAGGTCGTGTCGGTCACCTGCTTAGGCCGCGCATCAGCGCGGCGAGGCCGCCGAAGAACTCTTGGTCGGCGGTCACGTCCCGCGCGTGGTGCGCGGTCTCGGCCAGGCGCGGGAACTCGGTCGGCGGCAGTGCGGAGATGGCGACCGTGCCCTCGCCCGCCAAGGGCCCCAGATGCTCCAGCTGGATGGCTCCGATGACGTAGCCCAGCAGGGCCCGCAGTGCGATGACGCGTGGTGTGCCGTCGAAGCCGGCTTCGACCAGAACAGCGAGCACCGCTTCCGACCAGCACAGCACCCCGTGGGACCGATGCCGATGGGTGACCGTCAGCGGCACGACGGCGGGATGGGCGTTGACGGCGTCGCGCAGGCGCCGCACCAGGGTCTCGATCCGCTCCTGCCATGACATGTCTGGGGGCGGCGGCTCGGTGTCGACGGTTCCCAGCACGAACTCGACCACCAGCCGTTCGAGTTCCTCGCGGTCGGCCACGTAGCGGTAGAGCCCCATCGTGCTCATGCGCAGTTCCTCGGCGACCGTGCGCATCGACAGACCGGCGAGACCGTCGCGATCCAGGACGGTGAGGGCGGCCGAGGCGAGCTGATCCGGCGTGAGTGAACGGGGGCGAGGCATGGCAGTTGACAGCGTACGGCATACGCCTACCCTGGTAGGCGTATGCCGCACGCCTAAAAGAAGGGGGAGCAGTATGCGCACGCCTCGAAGGCCCATGCGGCCAGGGACCTTAGGACCCGGTGCCGTTGTCGACGCCCGTGATCTCACGGCCGTCTCGGGTGCCCAGGTCGCCGTGCCCGACCGTGACCGGCTGACACATCTTCAGTTCCGGCGGTTCGCCGGCTGCCCGATCTGCAACCTGCACCTTCAGTCGGTGGTGCGACGGCACGCGGAGATCGCTCAAGTCGGAATCCGCGAGGTCGTGGTCTTCCACTCACCCGCCGAGGAACTGCGGCATTACGTGGCCGACTTCCCCTTCGCCGTCATAGCCGATCCCACCAAGCGCCTGTACGCCGAGTTCGGCGTCGAGTCGGCACCACGAGCGCTACTGAGCCCACGCGCCTGGGCACCGACCGCCCGGGCCGTCCTGCGCAGTGCGTGGCGGATCCTCCGCGGGCAGGAGCGTCCGCCGGCCCGCAGGCAGCCCGGCGGGCGGCTCGGCCTTCCCGCCGACTTCCTGATCGCGCCCGACGGCCGCATCCTGGCCGCCACGTACGGCGAACACGCCTACGACCAGTGGTCGGTCGACCACCTGCTCGAACTGGCAACCCGAACACCGCTGCCATCGGGACCTCGTCGCGAAGGAAAGTCATGAGTGAGATCTCTCTTTGACGGCAAGCTCCTACAGGCGCGGCCGGCGGGGGCTTCCGGGCGGGTGTGCTGCGGCTCCGGCGTCGGCACCGCTACCCCCGGGTTCTCCTCCCTGCGCCCTCGCGTCGGGTACTCGGCAAATCCGGCCGGGGCCCTTGGCGACCAACAGTCATAGACTTCGCTCCTGCAAAGTCGAGCGCGTCCGGGAGGCGTCTGAGGCGATGCCTGCCCCCGCCGAGGGGCGCACGGGCTTCTCGTCCGCAGGCTGTTCACGGTCGCGGAAACTGCGACAGGACCATGTGCACCGGGCGGGCCGCACCGCCCGCGCCGGTGAGTCCGGCAGCGTGGTCACGCTCGTGCCGGCGGGCCAGCGCCGCGAGACGAGCCGCATGATGGCCGGGCCGGCATCGAGCCGACCGTCACCAAGGTGCGCTCGGGCGAGGCGAAGCTGAGCCGGATTACCGGCGCCAAGACTCCCTCCGGGATCCCGCTCGACAGCGGGCCCGGAGGGAGTCTTGGCGCCGGCAAGGGCACCTCCTGCGGCGCCGGCGGCAAGTCCCGAAAGGTCGGCGAGGCCCGCAAGGCCGCCCTCGTGCGTCGCAACGGCTGAGAGCCGTTGCCCTGGCGGCGAATCTCCTGGCCGCGGGATCGGCAACCCTCGGCCCGGCCCGAAGCCATGTGCGCCTCACCTACGGAGTCAACGCCTTCGGCCGCGAGAGGGACACCCGTCGAAACGGAGCAGAATGATGTTGTCGGCGCCTCGCACTGCGCCCGGCATGACAAGCTGTGCTTGCCCATCCCCGAACCCAGGAGGTCACCATGACCGCAGAGCCCGTATCTACGGAAGGTTCGGAGCCGGCTGCCCCGGAGACGTCCCCTCTGGAGCCGGACAGCGACGGCAACTACGACCTCAAGCGCAAGTTCCGCGAAGCCCTGGCGCGCAAGCGCGGTGCGCAGGCGGACGCCGCTGATACTGCCGCCCAGTCCGATGCATCGAAGGTACGTTCGGCGCACGGCCCGGCTGCGAGCCAGCGGTCGTTCAGGCGCAAGAGCGGCGGCTGAGTCGCTGACTCCCTCGAGCCAACCGCTTCACCGGCACTCGCGCTGTCCACTCGAGCGTCCCGTCCAGTGGCCCGCGACGTGCGCATGCCCGTGCGCGCGTCGGCGGGCGTAGCCGGCGGACTCGCCTGGGGGAACGGCCCAGATGCGGTTGGCTCGGGTCGGTGGCGCCGCCGAACCGGAATTCCGGGATGAGAGCACTGCCTTGTCGGAGGGTACGCGGCCGGTGCCGCGCGCCTTGCGTGCCCCTGTACCGCCGTGAAAAACGACTGCGGCTGTCGTCAGTTCCTCGCCGTCCGGGCCTGAGGCTCGTACGGCGGGCCACAGCACCGTCTCTTCCACGAAGGCACGGCTGAAGACCAGCTGCACCACCTGCTTCAGCACGCGTCCCCGCTGGTGAAGGTCGTCGAGGGTCAGGTACTGATCCGTCAGCCGCCGTTTCCTCGTGCTCACGGCGTTGCCGCACCAGGATGCTGCTGCTTCCACCGAGCTGATCGACGGTCTGGTCCTTGATGGTCTTCGATATGGCCGCTCCCGTGCGTGCGCCGGAGACGAGCCGTGACGCTTGCCGGAGCCACTCTGATCTCCACGCCCGCCCGCACCATCCCTTGGGGGAGCAGCCCCTACGCTGGGCGCGCCCCCAATGCTTCCCGAAACGTTGCGCTTCGACCGGGTCAATATCTGTGCCCGCGAGCTGAGATTTCAACGGAGCAGGCAGACAGTGAGTCAGTGGTCCGAGTAGCTGAAGTCGCCCACGGTCCAGGCACTGATGTCATCGATCGCGACGCGGTACATCCCGCCTGTTTCCGGGATCCCCACCGTACCCTGCAGGATCCGGGCGACGTGGAAATGCAGATGCGTGGGCGGTCCGTCCTTCCTCGCGGGGTTGTCGAAGACGGCGGAGAACTCGCCCAGGTCGGCGGAGTCCGTCAGCACCTCGGACACCCTCTGCCGCCACATGGCTTCCGGAGCCAGCCGACCGGTGATGACAGCACCACTGGTGACCACGGTCAGGGACATCTGATTACTCTGCCCGGACTCCACAAGGGCGGCTATCGCAACGAGCAGCTCGTCAGGCTTCGTCATGGGATCGGATTCTATGCAACCGGCCCGCCCGGGCGGCTTGGACGATGGCGCAACCGGGCGAGACGGGCGCATACGGCTCCCCTGGTGCCGCACGACAGGCCGGAGGTGCGCATGTGCGGCGGCTGCGAGCCAGGGGCGTGCTTCGGTTTGCTGTCGTTCGGCTGCCGCAGGTCTTCGATGAGCGCTTGTGCGGTATCGCGTGCGTCGGCAACGGCCGCGTGGAACCGGGCAGCTGTGGCGTTGACGGACATTGGGTTCATCAGGGTTGCCCTCGCCTGCGGATCGTTCATGCCCTTGCCTACCCGACCCTGCGCCCCGCCGGCCAACCCACCCGAGCCACCGTGCTCGCCGGAGTGGGGCTGAGAATCGCGGTCGACGCGCCGCGCGGGTCGGCGCCCGGAGCATCGGGTCGGGTGTGGTCACGGCGCTGAGGCGGCAGCAGGAGCGTCGACCCGCGGATCGCGGCATCCGAGTGCACACTGCCGCGAGCTGCTCGATCATCCCGGGATCGCCGAGGGCGGCGCAGACCTCGTGCCGCGCTCGTCAACGGCCGATGTGCGGGGCGCCCGGCTGGAAGCGTCCCTCGCGATCGGTGGCGTTCTCCGCAGACGCAGTGCCGACCGGCGCCCGCCGACGGTAGCTGCGGCGCAGTCGGCGACGTCACGCTCAGCCCGACGTGCTGCGCGGCGGTGGGTCACTGGGAGCGCCGGACTGAGCCTCGGAGCTGCTTGGACCAGCCATGGACCGGTCGAGGCGGATTACCTCGTCTTAGAGTGCGCGAAAATCTATCTCGGTCAGAGTAGACATTGGGCTGCGGTGTGGTTAAGGTTTCTCTCGTAGCCGAGATCGAGCGAGGCCCGGCAGACATGAACTGCCGGTCAGTAGTGCAGCAGTTGCAGTTCGCAGGACGGTGCGGTGGTGGAGTTCCGAAGCCAGAGCGGTTGCAGGACGGCGACGGGACTGACGACCGGACCGGGTGGCCCGCAGTGATCAGGGGCCGCCATGAGCAGTACCGCAGAGGCAGTACCCGTAAATGCAAGTTCGCAGCACCCAGCAGTGAAGTCAGTGAGCAGTACCTCGGTGAAGGCGCCGGCTGCGGGCGCGCGCACCGGGTGATTCGGCAGTGGGGTTCTAGCCCAGAGCAGACGCAGGACGGGCGACGGGGCCGGCTGCCGAAGAGTGGCGCTGTTCGAGGCCACCAGCAGTTTGCGGTACCGGCAATTCGCAGTTTCCGTCAGTGAGTAGTTGATCAAGAGGGAAGAACGGAGGGGCCGAGCGCCATCAGGATCGCCCGGGCGGAAATCTTGGCCCGGGTACCGCAGGACATCGATAGTGAGGTGGTCTCCGGTCAAGCAACCGCGATCCCCGCGCCCCCGACAGCGTCTCGGTCGGGTCTGCGGAAACAGAAGGCCGGTGCAGTATCAGGGCCGGCAGATGGTGTAGTAGTTCCTTCGGGGCCCTGGTGCCAGTACGGCGCCAGGGCCCCTCCGCGTGTTCCACAGAGAGGTGCAATGACAGCAGACGACACGTTCGGCCGTCTCGATGACGACGACTACCCTGCCTACACCAAGGGCCGAGCCGCCGAGTTGCTCGGCACTACCCCTGCCTTCCTCCGCGCCCTCGGCGAACACCGCCTGATCGCCCCCCTGCGCTCCGAAGGCGGCCACCGCCGCTACTCCCGCTACCAACTGCGCATCGCCGCCCGTGCCCGGGAACTCGTCGATCGGGGCACCCCCATCGAGGCCGCCTGCCGGATCGTCATCCTCGAAGACCAGCTCGAGGAAGCCCAGCGCACCAACACCGAATATCGCCGTGCCGCCGAATCAGCGAACCCGACGGCAGCAGCATGAGATGAGTGTGCCCGTCAGCGTCGGCGGGCACCGCACGCACGATCTCGTGTGTGGCGTGATCATTCCTGTGGTGACCCGGTGTGTGGGCGTGTAGCGTCTGCGTCAGCTGTCGTGGTTCGGAATTCCCTGCCCGCGCCTTTGGTGTGGGCGTTTTGCTGTGCTGTGCCGCAGGAACCAGGACGATCACCTCCGTCTGCCACATGGAGTGGGAGGCGTTCATCGACTGGAAGGCATGAGACATGGCAACGGGAACTGTGAAGTGGTTCAACGCGGAGAAGGGCTTCGGCTTCATCGCCCAGGACGGCGGCGGCCCGGATGTCTTCGCGCACTACTCCGCGATCAACTCCACCGGCTTTCGTGAGCTCCAGGAGGGCCAGGCCGTGACGTTCGACGTCACCCAGGGCCAGAAGGGCCCGCAGGCCGAGAACATCAACCTGGTCTGACCTCGACCTCGCAGACCTGCCCGAGAGGTGCGCACGCCGCGTCAGGTGGCCGCCGCCCGTGCAGGCCCTGCCTGCTGTCGCGCCGGGCCGGTGCAGGATCAGGGGGCCGCGCAGCAATGGCTGCGCGGCCCCCTGGTCCGTGGGCCCGGGGCCGCTGCCAGCTCGAGATCTCGGAGCCACAGTTCTCCGATGACCTGTGTCTTGAGGTCGGGCAGATGGTCGGACTCGACGAGCGCCTGACCGATCACCTCCCCGGCCGCGACGCGCTGGGGCGGGGTCATCTCATCGACGGCCGAGAGGATCTGCCGGGCCAGGGCGGCTCCCTCTCCTGCCAGCGAACGCCGCACCGAATCCTCGATGTTGACGGGCAGCAGGTACGCGGTGCCCGAAGACCTCCACAGGTCCGACCAGAAGTGCTCTCCTGCTGCGGTGGGGGCAGGCAGCGCGGCCAGCAGCCCGAGGAGATGGCCGGTGGCCGCATATCCATCGGAGTGGGCGGCTGCGACCACTGCGACGCCGGCGACGCCCTCCACATCGAGCCGGCCGGCCTCGAGATGCGGAGCCAGGTCCAGTGGGTGTTCCAACTGGTCTGCGAGCGCGGTGGATACGTAGGGGCGGACTTCAGGAGCATCGGCGATCCTCGCGCGTAGGCGAGCGGAGATGCCCCTTCGTAAGCACTGATCGTTCCCAGGACCAGCCGTTCTACTCGGCTCGGCAGGCCCAATTGGCGGTAGGCCAACGGGGTCGGAGTTCCCACGGTGGCGAACCGGCTCAGGCCCGGCGACGTGGCTCTGGGGTTCTGGACCGACCTCCCGCCATGTGACCGGGTGAGATTTCCTAGCATGACCCGCATGGTTGCCAGTGACGCCCAGGAGCCCGGGGGAGGCCGAGAAAGTGTGTCCCGCGACGCCGCTGAAGTCGAAGGTAATCACGTCGTGTCAGCGCGTGGAGAGCGCCGTGCAGACGGGCTGCCCGACGAATCACCAGGCGACCAGGCGGGGAAGGGGGCTCACTCGGTTACTGCTCTGGTGGAGCGGGTGGCCGACCTGGCCGAACCGATCAAGCCGAAATTGCGTGGCTGGCTCCATGCCGGAATGGTCCCCGCCGCACTGATCGCGGGCGTCGTACTCATCTGCCTGGCCGGTACTCAGCAGGCGGTCCTGGCCTGCGCCGTGTACGCGATCACCGCCTGGCTGCTGTTCGCGACGAGCGCCATCTACCACCGTGGCACCTGGGGACCGCTCGGCGAGGCTCTTCTGCGACGCCTGGACCACGCCAACATCTTCCTGATCATCGCCGGCACCTGCACCCCCCTGGCCGTGCTCCTCCTCCGGCCGCACCAGCGGTCCGTGCTGCTGTGGATCGTCTGGACGGGAGCGTTGGCCGGCATCGCGTTCCGGGTCCTGTGGGTCGGAGCTCCGCGCTGGCTGTACACCCCGTGCTACCTGGCCCTGGGCTGGGCGCCGGTGACCTACCTTCCCGACTTCCTGCACACCGGCGGAGCAGCAGTAGTCATCCTGATCGTTGTCGGCGGTCTCCTGTACAGCGCGGGCGCGGTCGTCTACGCCCTGCGGCGGCCCGACCCCTCACCCCGCTGGTTCGGCTATCACGAGGTCTTCCATGCCCTGACCGTGGCGGCGTTCACCGCGCACTACGCCGCTATCTCCCTCGCCACCTACTGACCGCGCCGGGTTCGGGCTCGCGCCGCTCGTCCCACACGTTGCCGCGGGCGGATCCACGACGGGCGGGCCGTCCCCTGGGCGTCCCCCCTGCTTGAAATCTCGCCGGCGATGCGGCGGCCTTCCTCCCGGACACCACCGAGTCCCCCTGGGCGGAACCGACGCACGGACGCCGCAGTGGGCATGGCGTCCACCTCCGGCACTGCAGGGAGAGCCAGCCATGTGCATGACCGTGGGTGTGCGGTCTCGACGGGGAGCTTCCGGGGGTGCTCGCTCGTCCGACGAGTCGGCTTGTTCACAGGCGGATGACGACCAGCGCGATGTCGTCGCGACCGCCGGTGCTGACGCCGAGGCGGGTCAGCAGCGCGTCGGCCAGGCCGTCGGGCAGGAGAGCGGCGTGCTGGGCGAGGGCATCGGTCAGGCGGGACAGGCCGGCGTCGATGTCCTCGCTGCGGCGTTCGATAAGCCCGTCGGTGTAGAGCACGAGGGTGTCGCCGCGTGTGTAGGGGAGGATGGCCTGGGGGCGGGGGAGGTGTTCTGGGCGGGCGCCCAACGGCGGGTCGGTGGCCTGGTCCAAAAGCTCGGAGCTGCCGTCGGGATGGAGCAGGACCGGTGGTGGGTGACCGGCGTTGCTGTAGACGATGGCGCGGCTGCGGGGATCGACGAGTAGCTGGACCGCGGTGGCGGCCAGGGCGTCTTCGAACGACCGGGCGTACAGGCCGAGGACCTCGAGGGCCTGAGCGGGGTTGGGAACAGCGCGGATGGCGGCACTCAGGGCGCTGCGGAGCATGCCCATCACGGCGGCGGCCTGTAGTCCGTGGCCGACGACATCCCCGACAGCGACGGCGAAGCGGCCATTCGACAGGTCGACCACGTCGTACCAGTCGCCGCACACGTTGAGTGACGTGATGGCCGGGAGGTAGCGCACGGCGATGTCCTTGTGCCGCTCCAGATCAGGAGCGCGCAGCATGGCTTCTTGCAGAGTGACGGCGACTTCCCGTTCGAGGCTGTGCGACTGGCGTAGTTCGTCGTTCCAGCGCGTCAGCTCTTGCGCCCGCGCATACACCTCTGCCGCTACGGTCTCCTCTGGCCCGCCCAGATGCGTGCCGCGCCGGCGGACGGCGGAGCCGGCGAAGGCTGTGACGTCCTCGGCCCGCTGAAGGATCCACTTGACCTGGCCGTCCGGCCCCAGGACGGGGGTGTGGACGGGGGACCACCACCGCTCCTCGAACTCCCCAGGGCGTCCGTGGGCGGGGATGTCGTACCGCTGCAGCACCAGCATGTCCGGCTGCCCCGACGCCAGCACTTTCCGCAGCGATGCCTCTACGCTGCGCATCCCGTCGTCGTTGGAATCCTCGGGTTTGGGTGGAAAGGCGTCGAACAGATATCGCCCGACCAGGTCGCCTTCCGGCCATCCGGTGACCCGCAGGAACGCTCCATTGACGCAGCGGATCACCAGGTCCGTGTCCAGTAGCAAGTAGGGACTCGGGCTGGCGGCGAACACCGCCGCAAAATCGATCTCTGTGGCGCTCACACGTCCCACCCGCCGGTCCTCATGAACACGTCCCAGGCACCGTCCAATCTACGCAGTGCACGCCCGCCACGCCCGCCGACCGATGGCGGCGACAGCCGTCCGTAGGGACAAGCGGCTTTCGTGACCGGGGATGCCAGTCCACTACGAACCGGCCGGGAGTCACCGCGACCGTGTCCGACAGACGCAGGAGTCCACCCGGACCTTCACAAATCCGGGTATCACCTGGTGCGGAGCCTGTCGCGACCCTTACGCCTCCTCGGAGGGTACCCAAGGGATGCCGGTCCGCATGTGGACGAGGATCCCCTTGATGACCTGCCGGCGCGCGCTCCGTCCAACGGCCGCCTCGACCGGCACGGTGAGCCTGCTGGCCGTTGACCACGGGGGCTTTTCACGGGGCGCATGGACGTCACGCCTGCCCGGCCTGGACCAGCACCGCCGACCAGCTCGTGGAGACTTCTCCAGGTGGGTCTGTACTCCAACGGCACCCGAGCTCAGAATCCGGATTCAGGCCGGCTGGGCAGTGGCCATGTCGGTCGATCATGGGTCGGGGCAATCGGGCCCGCTCCGAGCGCGGGCGAAAGTCGATTGGGCCGATTCCGATCGGTGCCGTACAGTTCACCGTACCGACGCGGGGTGGAGCAGCTCGGTAGCTCGCTGGGCTCATAACCCAGAGGTCGCAGGTTCAAATCCTGTCCCCGCTACTCGAACGTGAAGGCCCGGTGTGCACCGGGCCTTCACTGCGTGTGTGCCGGTTCGGACCTGGCTCTCGGCGAACAGGGCACCGCGGTCGCAGAAGGCGTCAACGCACCGGGCTGCACCGACGTCGTACGCCGCCTCAGCCACCGTGCTCACGGAATCGCGGATCTGACACGAGCAGGCAATCCGTTTACACGGCGCAGCCTGCCGTCCTGCCGTCCTGCCGTCCTGCCGGCCGGCTGCGCCGGCGGATCAGACCCCGCCGACCCTGGACAGACAGCAGGGCCATGGGCATCGCACAACCGACGGCCTCGATGTGGTGCCAGACGGTCACGAGCACGGTGATGCCCAGAAGGAGTGCGCCTCGTGTCGGCGGGCGTCTCGCTCACAGCTGTGCTTCCTCATGGGGGAGTGCGGGAGCGGCCAGGACGTCGGTGTTGTCGTCCATCCTGGTGCCGAAGGCGTCGAGGGGGCGGCAGCGCACTCACCCAGCACGCGCCGACACTGTCAGATTCCCGGCGGATGACCCGAGATCTGCCGGTCACCCGGCAGACACAGATGGTTCACCGGGCAGGCAGGGGTAACCCGACAGAGGGCTCCCACCGGCTGCGCAAGCACCGGCCGGCGGCGGACCAGGGCCACCTGCGCTGGAGGAACCTCGTGAACGGTGAATCGACCATCCCATCGTGTGAGACGCGCTTTCCGGCTGTCACGGCGAGCATCACGGCCGCCCGGCACTGGGCCCGCGACTGCGTGGAAGGTTTCGGCGGCCCGCTGCGCCGGCACCGGATGATCGAGACCGCCGAACTGCTCGTCTCGGAACTGATGACCAATGCCATCCGCCACGGCTCCGGGCCGCCCCTGATCCAGCTCACCTGGAACGGGCGGTGGCTGCGCATAGCCGTCAGCGATTCGAGCGACCGCCGGCCCCGTAAACGCGCCACCGCGAACACCGAGCCCGGCGGTTTTGGCATGCAACTCCTCGAACGACTCGCCCGACGCTGGGGCGTCACCCCGTGTCACCCCGGCAAGACGGTCTGGGCCGAACTCGGCCTCGACTCCTGAGCGCGGTGGCGGAGCCGACCATCAACAGCGTCGTCCACGGCACTGGCTCGGGCGGCTGCGGATCCGGGCCGAGAGCGACCGGATCGTCTGTTACTCGTCCACCAACGCGCGGACCTCGTCCCTGTCCACACTGGCCCCGACCGCGCTGGCATTCGCCGCTGCCTCCCCGGATGACCACGACAACGCGGCGGGCCCCGCTCACTCACTTATGCGTTCCGCCTCCGACGACGTGTCTTCGATGACTCCTCATGTGGAGTGCGGTGCCACCCCGACCTGCCGGGGGTGGCTGCCAACCCCCGCGCGCGACCTCGATGCCGGGGCGCGAAATACTCTCCCGATGAGTTCACGCACTTCCCCGATCAGTCAGCCGATCACGATACGGAGGGCCGTCGCGCGCGATGCCAAACGGCTCACGCGGCTCGTGCGTGGTTCAGGTGCCTACGAGGGGAGGTACGCAGCCGCAGTCGCGGGCTACCGGGTCGGTCCCGATTACCTCGAGACCCACCGTGCCTTTGTAGCCGTCGGCGCCGACGAGCACGGAGGCCGGGTCTTCGGGTTCTATTCGCTCGTCCTCGCTCCACCGGAGCTCGACCTGCTGTTCGTCGCCGACGAAGCGCAAGGACGGGGCATTGGACGGCTGCTCGTCGCGCACATGCAGTCCGAGGCCCGTGCCGCCGGGCTCGACCGTGTCAAGGTCGTGTCGCATCCTCCTGCCGAGGACTTCTACCACCGCGTGGGTGCGGTGCGGATCGGGACCGCGTTCGCGAACCCGCCGACGGTGCAGTGGGACCGTCCCGAATTCGAGTTCCGTATTCCTTCGGAATGACGGGGTGTGCCGGTTGGCGGGGCATCGGCTTCGCCTGCATGGTGGCCGGCATTCAGGAGCTGCTGGACGCCGCGCGCTCCGTGTGTGCCGTCGCCTCAATGCCCCTCGATCCGGCGGGCAGGAATGGTTGGGGCCGGGCCGCAGGTGACGTTGCCCGCGGAGGGCGTCGTTGAACCGGAGTAACGGCAGGGTGCCGTGCGCCTCGCAGACGACGGTTCCCGCGGTCCGCTACTCAGTACGTGTACTCGCGCCGTAGGGCTGCAACGCGTCCGAGGCGGCAGGAAGCCGGGCCGTCGCCCATGGGTAGGCCGCCGATCCCTGGTCGAGGACCGCGTTGCGGTCGCCCTCGTGCCCGTTTGAGGCACTCGTCGAGCGCCCATGTGGAGCGCAGGGGGCCGGCCCCCCCGTTCGAGGAGCAGCGAGCTGGGCGTGGTGTCGGTCAAGGTCACCAGGCGTTCGATCTCCTGGGCGCCGACGACCGTGGAGGGAACGTCGGCTGCGGGCAGGTCCACGTGGGGCAGGTTGGCGATCGGGAACGGCTCAAGCGTGACGATGGATCAACCATGACCGCGACCTGCTCGACCTCACCATCCGCACCAAGAACGGCCACACCGCCACCCTCCACACCACCGCCAACCACCCAATCTGGGACGACACGACACACACCTGGGTCGCGGCTGGCAAACTCCACCCCGGCGATGCCCTCAACACCGCCACCAACGGCCACGTCTACGTCGGTCTGGCTGGGCGGCATGGCTCGCGCGATGGTGGATGGGGCGAGCGCTGAGCCGACGTACTGGATGCGGGCCACTTCCTCGGCGGCTTTCCGGTGGACGCGCCTGTGGTGTGCCGCTTCGATTTCGGCAATGCGCCTTTGCTCGGAGGTTGCGCTGGCGGGCGTGATCTCTTGGGTGGGCCCGCAAGCTGGTCTTCGGTGGACCTTCGACGGTGTCGGTCCGTTCGCCGGCTGGGTGTGGCCGGCCGCCGCCGCGGACGTGGGCGGGCCCGCGCCGCTCGTGTCGGAGTCGGCGCGGGCCTTGTTTCGGCGGTGGGTCAGTGCAGTGCGCTGACTTCGGTCGCCGAAAGTGTGCGGGGGTAGACGTGGACGTCGGCGACGGAGCCGGGGAAGGCCGGGTAGGGGGTGGTGGCGGAGGCGCTGTTGATGCAGCCGCCGATGGTCAGGGGCATGGAGGAGTCGTACTGGGGGCTGAGGTTGGTGGCGGTCCGAATGAGGGTGCCATCCTGCTAGGGGCCTTGTTGCCGGTGGTGGAGCCTCCCGGGGCGGGTGCCCGGAAGATGGCGACGAGGTGGGTCCAGGTGTCGTCGCCACGGGCGACGGCTAGCGGACGTCGACGTAGTCGGTGACCCGGGTGCTTCTGAGGTAGTGGTCTCCGGTCTGGCGGTTGACCGCGAGAGCCCAGGTGCCGTCCTGCTTGGCGGCCACCATGCCGATGAGGTGGCCCTTCTTGTCGGTGTCCAGCTCGCAGACGTAGTGGTAGGTGCTGGAGCCGCGGGGTTTGAAGTAGAGGGTGGGCCAGGCGTCGTCGGTGAGCGGTTTCCAGGTGTTGCCCTTCTTGTACTGGAGGGTGCCGCCGAAGCTGAACGCCTGTCCCTTGCGGACCGGGTCGGAAGAGGCGTGGAAGCCGGTGATGCGGGTGGCGTAGCGGTAGAGGTGGACGGGCTTGGTGGTGCTGGTGCCCAGGTCGGGGTTGCCGTCGAAGCGGGCCCGCCAGTAGGCGTCGGTGTCCGGTGCGGTGAAGGTGTGGGCGAACGTCTCCTCGAACAGGGGCTTGTTGTAGCGGATCTTGATGGGGATGCTGGTGGCGTTCTTCCAGCCGCTCTTGCCGTCCTTCGAGTACTGCAGAGTGACAGTGGGCTTGGCGGGCCAGTGGGCGCGTGCGTCTTCGTAGTAGACGTAGCCGTCGTCCACATGGAGGGCCGAGTCGTCGTACAGGGACACGCCCGCGTCGATGTGGGTGGTGTAGGCGACGTGGAGGCTGAAGGGTTGGGTGGCGACCTGCTGGAAGGGCATGTAGTCGGTGCCGGCGAAGAGTTCGGCGTTCGGGGCGGGGCTCTCCGAGGAGACACGCAGGGTGTAGTCGCCCCGGCTGTCGGTGGTCGTCTGCCCGGCCACCACCGAGGAGTCCATAAGGGTGATCGCGGTGTTCGGCAGCGGTTGCCAGCCGGCGGTGGTCTGGATCTCCGCGTGCCCGGTGACGGTGCCGGTGGCGCCCTGTTTCAGGTTCAGGGAGTGGGTGCTTGCCGTGAAGCGGACCGGTGCCTGGGTGGTGTGCAGCCACTGGGTGGGGTATGTCGACAGGTCGATCGCTCCCGGGTAGCTGCTGGAGGCCTGAGGTGCGGCGGACAGCCGGAAGGACTGCTCGGTGGGGACGTAGGCGGCGGTGAAGCGGCCGTCGGGGCCGGCCGTCGGGGCCGGCGGTCGCGGTCGTGATCGTCCGGCCGAGTCCGGTGTCGGCGACGACGTCGACGGGGGTGCCGGCGGCGGGAACCGGGGCGTCGGGGGTGCGGGGATCCCGGGCGAGGGCGGTGCCGCTGATGGAGACCTGTTGGTGGAGGTAGTCGGGCACACTCGGGGTGGCGGTCAGACCGGAGACCATGACGATGGTCCGGTACTGCAGGGGGTCGCGGGAGAGGGCGCCGGTGACGGTTGCGCCGGAGGCGTCCTGGAGGGCGACGGTGACCCGGTAGTCGCCGAGGTCCGCCAGGTGGACCGGCGCCCTCCAGGTGCCGGATGTGGCGTCCTGTCCGGAGTACTGGGTGAAGTTCTCGGTCGATCCGGCCTCTTGGGCTCCCTCTGGTGCGTCCAGCGGATAGAAGTGGGCCGTGATGTGGGTGATCGGGCTGTCGGAGTGCGCGGTCACGAAGACCAGCCCCGGCTCGTTCCAGCCGTTGGCGTCGACCAGGACGGGGCCGCCGGTGGTGCCGTCCGCCCGGGCCGGGGTGAGGCCCGTGAACAGGCCTGCTGCTCGTTCTTCACCTTCACCACCACCCCCGGCGAGGACCTGATCGGCCTGGACATCGCGGTGGAGGCGGCGCACGAGACGGTCCTGGACGCCATCGCCGCACGCACCGTCAGGGTGCAGGGGTGAGCGCGGGCCTGCGCAGCGGGCAGGTCGCCGAGGCGGCCGGGGTGAATGTCCAGACGCTGCGCTACTACGAGCGGCGGGGCCTGCTGGCCGAGCCGGAGCGCAGCAACGGCGGCCACCGCCTGTACGGCGAGGACGCGGTGACCGCGCTGAGGGTGATCAAGGCCGCCCAGCGGCTCGGGTTCACGCTGGAGGAGGTTGCCGAGCTGCTGGAGGCCGGCCGCCACCGGCACGGCCGTCCCGTCGCAGGGCTCCAGGAGCGGGCCGCGGCCAAGCTCGCCGAGGTCGAAGCGAAGATCGCCGACCTGACCACCATCCGCACCGCACTGGCCGCGGCCGTCGAAGCCGGGTGCGACGACCTGACCGTCTGCGCCGGAAGTGCGTGCTGCCCCATCCCCTTCACCGACCTCGCCGAGGAGAAACGCCATGCCGGCCCCTGCTGTTGACCCCCGCCCTCACCGCACCCCGAAGGCCCTCGGGGGCCTGGCTGCCCTGGCGTGTGTGGCGTGCTGCGCCCTGCCCGTCCTCATCACGGCGGGCGTCGTCGGCACCGGTGCCGGAGTAGTGGTGAGCTGGCTGCCTGCCATCGCCGTCATCCTGGCGGTGCTCGCCGCCGGAACCTGGTGGCTCGGACAGCGCCGCCGCGCCTGCTCCTGCGCGCCGAAGGCCCCTGGCGAAGACGAGTGCGGCTGCCAAGGGTCCGGAAACCCGCTGAAGATCACGGGCGCGGGCCGCCGCTAGGGTCCGACGCGATGACTGTCGCTCGTTCCGTTGCCCTGTTCGTCGTGGCCGCTCTCTTCGAGATCGGCGGCGCCTGGCTGGTCTGGCAGGGTATCCGCGAGCACAAGGGCTGGATCTGGATCGGCACCGGCGTCATCGCGCTGGGCCTGTACGGGGTGGTGGCCACCTTCCAGTCCGACGACAGCTTCGGCCGCATCCTCGCCGCCTACGGCGGGATCTTCGTGGCCGGGTCGATCGCCTGGGCATGGTCGCCGACCGTTACCGCCCCGACCCGTGGGACGTCATCGGCGCCCTGGTCTGCCTCGTCGGCATGGCCGTGATCATGTATGCCCCCCCCCGCAGCCACTGATCCGCACCTCGCCCTAGTAGGACTCCGTTAGGTTGCTCTGGCTCTCAGGTTTGGGCTGGTGGTGGATGTTCTGGGCAGGGGGCGGTGGCAGGTGGTGCAGGTGCCGGT
>NZ_JBEYJU010000065.1:0-51218 GCF_040703965.1 Streptomyces sp. NPDC006655
CCTGATCCACGTACTGGACGTACTTGGGTCAGGGCCCGGTGCGGCGAGTGGGGGTCCCCCCGGCCGGAGGCTGGGGGAGCGTGCATGGCGTCGCGCGGCAGGCGGGAATTGTCAGACAGGCCCTAGGAGGGCGACGTCGGTTCCGTGCCGGCCCGCTCGTTCACCATGTACTGGGCGTACCAGTCCGGCCAGTCGGGGTCCTCCGCGCCGGTGCGCGCCTCGTGCTCGCCGTGTGCCGCAGCGGCCCGGCGCAGGGCACCGGCCAGGTCCGCGGCCGAGGCGAACGAGGTGGTCGCGGGGTCCAGCCGTCCCGGGAGCCTGGTGGTGATCTCCTGGAGGAGCCAGCCGTTGCCGTCCGGGTCGCTGAACGACAGGAAGGAGCCGTAGCTGGCGCGACGCGGATCCGGGCCGGACACCCGGGCGTCGGTGCCGGCGTGGTGGAAGACGCCGCCCGCGTCGTGGAACACCTCGCTCGGGTCGGCGCCGCCCCGCGACAGTTCCTTGCGGGCGGCCTCGATGTCGGAGACGACCAGGTGGAGACCGCGGGCCGAGCCCGGGGCCTGCTCGGTGACCGCCGTGCCGAAGATGACCGACGCCGGGGAGCCCGGAGGCGTCATCTGGACCACGCGGAAGCCGCTGTCGGGGGCGACGTCCGCGTCCAGCCGCCAGCCCAGTGCCGTGTAGAAGTCCTTGGCCCGGTCGACGTCGGACACCGGCACCACGACGACCTCGAGTTTCATGTCCATGGTTCGTGCCTCCCGTAGGGCCCGTCAGCGGGCGACGAGTTGCTGGCCGCCGTCGATGTCGTAGGTCGCTCCGGTGAGGGCGTCGTTGACCATGAGGTGCAGGGCGAGGGCGGCGACGTCCGCCGGGCCGACCACCCGCCCGATGGGCAGCGTCCTTCTCAACTCCTCGCGGCGTGCGTCCAGTTCGTCCCCGAGGAGGGCCGCCGACAGTGGTGTGTCGACGAAGCCGGCCGCGATGAGGTTGACCCGGACGGGGGCGACCTCCAGCGCCAGGTTGGCGGTCAGGGCCGGCAGCGCCGCGGTGAGGGCGCCCGTCACGGCCATGCCGGCCGCGGGCCGCCGCCCGCCGGTGCCGCCGACGAACAGCAGGGTCCCCCCGGCCCTGACCTTCCGGCGGCTCGCCCGCGCCACCGCCAGCATCATCGCGAGCCGGCCGCCGAAGTCCTGGCCGGCCGCGGTCAGGTCCAGCTCGTCGAGGGGGGTGTACGAGGGACTGCCCGCCGTGACCAGGACGTGGTCGACCCGGTCGGGCAGCTCCCCGAGGAAGCGTTCCAGCCGTTCGGTGTCGCGGGCGTCGAAGACGGCCGTGTCGAGCGGCTTCAGCTCGTCCGCGGCCTGTCTCAGGCGGTCGGCGTCACGTGCCACGAGGATCACGTCACCGCCGTTCGCCCGCACCTGGCGCGCGGTCTCCAGGCCCATCCCCGCGCTGCCGCCGACCACCACGACCGTCTGCCCGGCGAGTGCGCCGTGCGTGCTGCCGGTTCCCGCCTCGGTCCCGCTCACTGGAGGTCACCGCCGTTCGCGTCGAACTGGCTGTCGCCGACTGCGGAAACCCCAGTCTGTCACTGACCTGGGCGAACGGCATCCGGGGCCCGAGGGAGGGGCGTCACCGTCGCTGGCTCTGCTTCCCGGCGAGCGGTGCCTCTTCCGCGGAGGCGCCGTACAGCTGCTTCGACGTGGTGATCAGCTCGCGCTGCTCCGCGCGTGAACCGACCATCGGACGCGACCCCTTGAGCGGCACCTGCGCGGTCTCGGGCAGGAACCGCACCGTCACCAGACCGATCGCTCCGGCCAGCATCAGGTAGTAGGCGGGCATCAGGTCGTCGCCGGTGACGTTGACCAGTGCCTCCGTCACCAGGGGTGTGGTGCCGCCGAAGGCCGCCACCGCGATGTTGAAGCCGATGCCCATCGCGGCGTAGCGGACGGCCGTCGGGAAGAGGGCGGGCAGGGTGGCGGCGCTCGGCGCGGCGAAGCACGCCAGCAGGGTCGAGAGGATCAGTACCCCGAGGATGGGCGGCCAGGTGCCGTCGGCCTTGATGAGCAGGAAGGACGGCACCGCGAGCACGATCATGGCGGCCGCGGAGACACCGTAGACGGGGCGGCGTCCGATCCGGTCGCTGAGCCGTCCGACGAAGGTGATCAGCAGGACGATCCAGACCATGCCGATCAGCACCAGCACGTCGGCGGAACCACTGGAGCGGTGCAGGGTCTCCGTCTGGTAGGTCGGCAGGAACCCGGTGACCATGTAGTTGGTGACGTTGTACAGCAGCACCAGGCCCATGCAGATCAGCAGCGGCCCCCAGTACCGCGTCACGATGCCCTTCAGCTCGCTGCCCGCGGACTCCTGGGCGAGGCTCTTCTCGTGTTCGTCCAGCTGCTGCTGGAAGGCCGGGGACTCCTCCAGCTTGAGCCGCAT
The DNA here is from genome assembly GCF_040703965.1 of Streptomyces sp. NPDC006655. Taxonomy (NCBI): domain Bacteria; kingdom Bacillati; phylum Actinomycetota; class Actinomycetes; order Kitasatosporales; family Streptomycetaceae; genus Streptomyces; species Streptomyces sp. NPDC006655. Next base: position 2,443 of record NZ_JBEYJU010000065.1, read on the forward strand.
GTAGAGGCCGATCACCCCCAGGGGACCGGCGATCAGGAACGGCAGTCGCCAGCCCCAGGTGAGCATCTGGTGGTCGGTGAGGAGCAGGTTCAACACGGTCACCAGGGCGGATCCGAGGGCGTAGCCGACGAACGTGCCGAAGTCGAGCCAGCTGGAGAGGAAACCGCGCCGCCGGTCGGGGGAGTACTCCGCGACGAAAGTGGTCGCGCCGCCGTACTCGCCGCCGGTGGAGAAGCCCTGCACCATCCGGGCGAGCAGCAGCAGGATCGGGGCGGCTATGCCGATGGTGGCGTAGCTGGGGATGAGCCCGATGGCGAAGGTGCCGAGGGCCATCATGATCATGGTGGTGGCGAGCACCTTCTGCCGTCCGAGGCGGTCGCCGAGCGGACCGAAGACGAGTCCGCCGAGGGGCCGTACGACGAAGGCGGCGGCGAAGGTGGCGAACGAGGAGATGACCTGGGCCCCGGGGGACGCGCCGGGGAAGAAGACCTTGCCGATGGTGGCGGCGAGGTAGCTGTAGACGCCGAAGTCGAACCATTCCATGCAGTTGCCGAGCGCCGACGCGCCGACGGCGCGCCGCAGCAGCGGTGGCTCGACGACCTGTACGTCGTCGGTGCGGAACGCCCGCCTGTTCCGGCGGAGCCTGCGCTGGAGCTCGTCGCGGACCTGCCTGGGCAGGTCGGCGACCGGCCGCGGTGTCCGCGCTGGGCCGCGTTCGGGGACCTCGTCGGGTAGCGCCTCGGTCACGCTGCCTCCCCCTTTCGGGAACTTCCGCGCTGTGCCGCGCTCAGATGTTTCGCTGGAGCGAATTCCATGACAGGTGTGAACACCCGGCACGAGATCCTGCTGCCCCGGAACACTGAGGCCATTCGTGCGGCCTGTGCGGCTGCAATAGCGGAGGGGGCGATTCACCTGGTGGTCGTGGTCCGGACCAGAAGGGGTCAGGCCTGGGTCACGGGCTCCAGTGCCTCCACCGCCGCGGCCGCCGCGGACGAGTCCTGTCCGTAGAAGATGTCGATGTCGACTTCCTCGCCGCCCATGGTCAGCGTGTCCCACGCGCCGCTCAGGACGAGCATGCGGAGCGTGACGGGTCGCAGGGTGCCCAGGCGTTCGAGGATCGCCTCGTCGTCCGGCATGCCCGCGAGCCGGGGAGCGAGCCGGTCACGGATGGCCCGCATGCGTTCCAGCAGTGTCCTGGTGTCGGCCTCACGGTCGGGCTCCTCGGGGACGCCGTCGATGCCGTGGCCGATGATGTCCTTGATCGCCCATGTGACGCCCTGGTCGTCGGTGGTGACCATCGCCTTCCAGGCCCGGCTCTTGTGCCGGTACTGGAGCATGGACATCGCCGCCTCGTGCCGCAGGAAGTCCGCGTCCCGGAACGGCCGTCCGTTCCAGGCGCTGTTGAGGGAGCGGGCCAGCGAGACGGCGGAGGCGAGGCCGCTGTTGAGGCCGCGGCCCGGCCAGAAGTGGATCGCGTTGGCCGCGTCGCCCAGCAGGAAGCCGTAGGTGCCGGGCGAGTGGGTGGTCGGTGGCAGCAACTCGGCGGAGAAGCGGGGGCGCTGCACCATGTCCAGGCGGAAGCCGGTGACCGCGGTGAGGTCCTCGGCCTCGACGCCGAACAGCAGCAGCCCCTCCCGCACCCGCCGCCACAGCGGTGAACCCTTCACCAGCGCGGGCAGGAAGAGCGTGCCGTGGGTCGAGCACCGGAAGTCGCCGTACCCGTCGCGGTCCATCAGGCACGGCCGGGAGGCGACGCACTCCTCGAAGACGCGGCGGACCGGGTCGAGACCGATGACCTCCGCGGCCTCGGCGTCGGTGAGCCGCATGTTGAGGAAGCCCTCGCCACGCAGCGAGTTGAGCAGGAAGCGGTTCTGGGCGACGGTGAGGAGGACCGCCATGGGGTCGGGCAGGTGCGACTTCACCCGCAGGCCGAGGACGACGTCCTGGAGGTGGCGGCCGTCGAGGGAGTAGATCGACTCGTCGGCCTTGCCGAACCGGGCGGCGAAGTGGTCCCGGGTGCGCGACCGGCCGCCGTCGCAGATCGCCAGCACGTGCTGGGTGGCCAGGGCCTCCTGCTCCGCCGCCGCGTCGAAGCGGGCGGGTACGAGCCGTATCCGGTCCCGCTTCTCGTTGGCGATGTCGAGCAGCCGGTCCTCGATGTAGGCGATGCGCATGTTCCGCGGGTGGTGGTCGCCGACCGAGTCCGGGCCGGAGGGCCACATCTCCGTGTAGTGCTCCGGGTCGAAGAGCCGGGTCCGGACCTCCTGCGGCCAGGCCAGGTACTGCCGGCTCTGTACGGTCACCACCTGCTGGCGCCTGACGTTGCCCTCGTCCCGGCTCTTCCAGGTCACGGTCCGGCCCTGCCGGCGCCACCGGCCGTCGTAGACGGTGATCTGCGCCTGGGATCCGAGGAAGTGCTCCAGCAGCAGGGCGAGGGACAGGCCGACCGGTCCCCCGCCGGCGACGGCGACCCTCAGGACGGGGCCCTGTTCGCTCTCCTTCGGGCCGTGCGTCACCGACCGGGGCAGTGAGAGCGCCATGAGCGTCTGCATGGCGTCGGCGACCTCGAAGCGGAACTCCTGGTCGCCCAGGGTGATCACGTCTCCGGGCTGGAGCAGCCGGGACTCCACTTCCGCCCCGTTGACCAGGGTGCCGTTGCTGCTTTCCAGGTCACGCAGTACGTAACCCCTGTCCTCGTCGAAGACGATCTCCGCGTGGAAGCGGGAGACGCTCGGGCTGGAGATGACGACGGTGTTCTCGGAGTTGCGTCCGAAGGTGACGCGGGTGTCCAGGACCGGGATGCGCTCCCCCGCCAGCAGGCCTTCGAGTCCGACCAGCACCGGTGCCACGGCACTCCCCCTCGCCATCCGCCCCTTATGGGGAGCATAGTTGCCCAGCCGGGAATTGCCAGAGCGCTTCCCGCCCCGATCTCCCTTCGCCAGAAGGCACTTGACCGTCAGGTCAGTGGCCGTGGCCGTGGCCGTCGGAACGCCTGCGGTGGAGGGTGAAGTTCTCGAAGACCGACAGCTCGCCGTGCGGCTTGTTCACGTTGTAGTACGTGACATGCATGCGGGTGGTGTCACCGGGGTGCCGGCCGGGGTCGACGGTGAACGCGGCGAAGCCGTAGGGGTGGTCGGTGTCCCGGACCCCCGTCCACACCGCCTGCTCCTTCACATAGGTCGGAGTGCGCTTGCCGTTGGAGCCGGCGGTCGACGACACGGCGGTGATCACCTTGCCCGTGCCGTCCTTGAAGAAGTTCTGGTTGGTGGTGCCGGAGACCCCGCCACCGCCGAGGATCATGTGCACGGTGCCGAGGTCGGCGTCGATGTCGTCGGTGGCCTGCGAGACCGGGTTGGGGGTGAGCGTCTCGCTGCCGGTCACGACGCCGCGGACCGCCAGCGAACGCTCGTAGTTGTGCTCGTGGCCGCACAGGACGAGGTCGACGCCGTACCGGTCGAACAGCGGGCCGTACTTCTCGCGCAGCCCCAGGTCCGCGCCGTTGGCGTCGGAGGAGCTGATCATGACCTGGTGCATGGCCACGACCACCCAGTCGACGTCCTTCGAGTCGCGCGCCGCCTTCAGCTCCTTCTCCAGGAAGGCGAGCTGACGGCCGCCCGAGTAGCCGCTGATGTAGACGTCGCCGCCGTCCTGGAGGCAGTTGTCGTCGTTCTGCAGCACGATCACCCGCACCGAACCGGCCGTGAACGCGTACCAGAGGCCCGCGAGTTCCGGGTCGGTCTCGGTGGAGGGGAGGGAGAAGTAGGCCTGGTAGGCGCCGAGTCCGAGCGGACCGTTGGCCTTCTCGATCTCGTGGTTGCCGGCCGCAGGCATCCAGGGGCGGAAACGCGCCGAACGGGTGTTGTTGGTGAAGAAGTTGTTCCACGTCCGCACCCGGTCGACATCCAGGTTGGCGTAGCACAGGTCGCCGTTGAGGAGGTGGAACAGCGGGGCGACCTGCTCGATGCCGGTGACGATGTCCTTCGTCGCGGGCGTGGAGTTGGCGTCCAGGGCGACGGTGCCGGCGGCCGACCAGGTGACCTGCGGGGCGGACTGGTCGCCGAAGCTGGTGAAGGTGACCGGCCTGCGCCCGCGCGGGGCCGTGCGGAAGGTGCCGCTGTCCGGGGTCGCGCCCTCGTGCGTGGCGAGGTACAGGTAGTCCGTGTCCGGGGTGAGCCGGTCCAGCCGGGCGTGGTGGACGTACACGGTGCGGCCGGAGGTGCCGTCGACGTACGTCACGGTACGGGCGGCGACCTTGGAGCCGAAGCCGTGCTCCAGGGTGCCGTAGTGCACGACCGGCTTGGTCACCGGGCCGTCGGTGATCCATGACACCGTCATCTGGGTGCGCGGGTCGGCCCCGAAGGTCAGGTGCAGGCCCTGGACCGAGGACGCTCCCGAGGCGTCCGCGGTGAGGTGGAGGGCCGGGCCGGCGAGCGGCGCGGCCTGTGCCGTGCCCGCTCCCAGCAGTCCGGTGGCGGCGGCGCCCGCCCCCGCGGTCCCGAGCAGGCCCAGCGCGTGACGGCGGCTGAGCCCGTCCGGCCCCTGCGCCGATCTGTCCTCTGCGGACTCTGTCTGTGCGGTCATGACGCCCTCCCGACGAGCAGCTGTGCTGACAACGACCGCACCCTGGCCCAGCCCAACTGCCGCCACGTGAACACCACATGACCACATGGTCCGCACGAGTCAGGCATCAGGCCACCAAGACCGACACCCGCCCTCGTCTTTACCTGCCGTCGTCCCGCCCTTGACCTGGTAGCTGCCGGCGGACGGCTCCTCACGTCCCGAACAGCACCGCCGTCACGCACAGTCCCATGGCCACGGTGATGAGGATCATCGCGGTCAGGGTGCCGCGCAGCCAGTGGCCGAAGCGGGCCCGGTGCCGCTGCTCGGCCTCGCTGACGCTGGCGGCGATGTGGTCGGTCACCATGCGGGCCACATACGTCTGTTCCGCGAGGTACCAGCGCTCGATGTCCGCCTTCTGCGCCGCGGTCAGTCCGGGCTCCCGGGCGGTGAACTCCGCGACGCGGCGGCGGGCCGCGCGCAGGTGGGCCTGCTGGTACAGGAAGTCCTGGATGTCGGTCAGGCCGCGGGCGGCCTCCTCGCTCGTGTCCATGGTGTGCTCCACAGGTGAGGCGGCGGCTGTCCGGCCGGTGGCTGTGGTGCGGGGGGAGCGCGGTCCGCGCGTCAGCGCCGGCAGGGAGAGCAGCGCGCACGTGCGTATCGAGCCGGGACGGGTCGGGGCCGGCGGTCTCGCGAACCCCGCGGACACGCCCGGAGAGGCGGTCCGGAGGACCAGCGTGGCAACTTCCGTGGAAAGCCGCAAGGGTACGGATGCCGGACGTCCGCGCTCCGGTTCATGGGGGCCGGCGCCCGTGGTTCCTCAACTGTCGTAGTCGACCGTCAGCGAGTCGGAGACCGGGAACGTCTGGCAGGTCAGGACGTAGCCCGCCCGCACCTCGGCCGGTTCCAGGGCGTAGTTGCGGCGCATGTCCGCCTCTCCGGCCGTGACGCGTGCGCGGCAGGTGCCGCAGACGCCTCCCTTGCACGCGAAGGGGAGGTCGGGGCGGATGCGTGCGGCGGCGTCGAGGAGGGTGCTCCCGCGCGGCAGCAGGGCGGTGGTGGAGCGGCCGTCCAGGGTGACGGTGACCTCGCTGGCCGGGCCGGTCGCCGCCGGCTCCTCGTGGCGGAGGGGTTCGATCGGCTCGTCGGCGAAGAAGAGTTCCTGGTGGATCCGGTGGGCGGGGACGCCCAGTCCGGCGAGCACCTTCCGGGCCTCGAGGACCATGCCGTGCGGGCCGCACAGCCACCAGTGGTCCGCTCCGGCGATGTCGACCAGGCCCGCGACGAGCGCACCGAGGCGGTCGCCGTCGAGGCGGCCGGAGAGCAGCTCGGCCTCGCGGGGTTCACGGGACAGGACGTGCGCGAGGTGGAACCGGGTGCGGTACTCGTCCTTCAGGTCGCCGAGTTCGTCGGCGAACATCACGGTGTCGGTGCGGCGGTTGCCGTAGAACAACGTGACCGTGGAGCGGTCGTCGGCGGCCAGGACGGACTCGGCGATGGACATCATGGGGGTGATGCCGGAGCCGGCCGCGATCAGCACGTGGTGGCCGGGGACCGTGAGGTCGGGGGTGAAGGCTCCGGTGGGGGCCATCACCTCGACGGTGTCGCCCGGCCTCACCTCGTGGACCAGCCAGGAGGAGAAGAGTCCGCCGGGCACCTCGCGGACGCCGATGCGGGGCGGGGCACCGGCCGGTGAGCAGATGGAGTAGGAGCGCCGCTCGTCGCGCCCGTCGATCTCACGGCGGAGCGTGAGCGACTGGCCGGGGCCGAAGGCGAACTCCTCGGCGAGGGCGGCGGGGATGTCGAAGGTGACCGTCACGGCGTCCTGACACAGGGGCTGGACCGCGGCGACGCGCAGGGGATGGAAGGCTGGGCGGCGCCGGTGCGCCGTGGTCGCGGGGGCACCGGCGGCCGGTGCCGTCAGCTCTGCCATCAGATCTCCTTGACGTACTCGAACGGTTCCCGGCAGCTGAGGCAGCGCCACAGTGCCTTGCAGGAAGTCGCCGCGAACCGGGAGGTCTCCTCGGTGGCGGCCGATCCGCAGCGGGGGCAGGCCACCGTGCGCCGGGTCGGCGACAGGTCCAGCGGGACGGGGCCCACGGCGCGTCGTGGTGCGGGGTGGGGCGGAGCGATGCCGTGTTCGGCGAGTTTGCGGCGCCCTTCGGGGGTGATCCAGTCGCTGGTCCACGGCGGGTCGAGGACCGTGCGGATCTCCACGCGGCCGAAGCCGGCGTCCCGCAGCCGGGCGGCCACCCCGGCCCGCATCTCGGCCATGGCGGGGCAGCCCGAGTAGGTCGGGGTGAGGTCGGCGACCACGGTTCCGTCCGGTTCGACGGTGACCTCCCGCAGCACGCCGAGGTCGGCGAGGGTCAGCATGGGAAGTTCCGGGTCGGGCACCTGTTCGGCGATGCGCCGGGCCCGCCGGGCGTCGGCGACGACGGTCACCATGTCGCCTCCGGGTGGGCGCGGGCCACGCTCTGCAACTCGGCCAGCAGCGGGGCGAGATGGTCGGTGTGCGTACCGTCGCGGCCCTGTCCGGGCAGCGGCGCGACGACCGGCACGGGGAGGGTGGCCGCGTCCAGGACCTGGTGCAGGTCCGCCAGCACCGCGTCGCGCACGTCGTGGGCGGCGAACAGCTCCTCCCAGTAGGGTGCCTGGGCTTCCAGGGCGGTCAGCATGCGTGCGCGGGACTCCTCGGTGCCGTCGCCCAGGCGTACCACCCACTCGGCGGCGTACTGCCGGTGGTAGGTGAGTTCCTTGACGCCCTTGGCCGCGACCGCCGCGAGCACCGGGTCGGGGGCGGCGGCGAGTCCGGTGAAGTGGGCGAGGCGCCAGCTCGCGAGGACCAGCAGCCGCAGGACGGAGAAGGCGAAGTCGCCGCCTGGGAGCTCGGCGAGCGTCACGTTGCGGAAGTCGCCGGGGTCACGGAAGTACGCGTAGGCGTCCTCCGTGCGGCCGGTGCCGTCGATCTGGCCGCAGCGAGCGTACAGCAGGCGGGCCTGGCCGAGCAGGTCGAGCCCGATGTTGGCCAGCGCCACCTCCTCCTCCAGCTCGGGGGCGCGGGTCACCCATTCCGCGAGCCGCTGGGCCAGCACCAGGGCGTCGTCGCCCAGTGCCAGGCACAGGGCGGCGAGCTCGGCGGTGTCGACGTGCCCGGGCACGGTGGTGTCGACGCCGTGCAGCGGGTCCTCGAAGCCGGTGCCGAAGGCCCAGCGGGCGTCGCCGTCGTCATGGCCCTCGGCCAGGCTCAGGTAGACGTGGTCGTCGCTCATCACCGGCTCCTAGATGTGCGGGACGTCGTCGGGGATGTCGTAGAAGGTCGGGTGCCGGTAGACCTTGTCGGCGCTGGGGGCGAAGAAGGGGTCCTTCTCGTCCCGGGTGGAGGCGGCGATGTGCTCGGAGCGCACGGCCCAGATGCTCACGCCCTCGTTGCGCCGGGTGTAGAGGTCGCGGGCGTGGGTGAGGGCCATCCGGTCGTCCGCCGCGTGCAGGGAGCCGACGTGGACGTGGTTGAGGCCGCGCTTGCCGCGGACGAAGATCTCGTACAGGGGCCAGTTCTGCGTGTCGCTCATGCCGCTGCCTCCTTGCGCGTCCGGGCGGCCTGCTTGGCGGCGTGGGCGACGGCGGCCGCGCGTACCCAGGCGCCCTCCTCGTGGGCGGTGCGCCGGCGTTCCATCCGCTGCGCGTTGCACGGGCCGTTGCCGCTGATGACGTCCTTCAGCTCGCTGAAGTCCGGGGTGCCGAAGTCGTGGTGCCCGCGCTCCTCGTTCCAGCGCAGCTCGGGGTCGGGCAGGGTGACGCCCAGCCTGGCCGCCTGGGGGACGGTCATGTCGACGAAGCGGCGGCGCAGTTCGTCGTTGCTGTGCCGCTTGATCTTCCACGCCATCGACTGCGCGGAGTTGGGCGAGTCGCCGTCGGGCGGCCCGAACATCATCAGGGACGGCCACCACCAGCGGTTCACGGCGTCCTGCACCATCTCCCGCTGGGCCTCGGTGCCGCGCATCATGGTCATCAGCAGTTCGTAGCCCTGCCGCTGGTGGAAGGACTCCTCCTTGCAGATCCGGACCATCGCGCGCGCGTAGGGGCCGTACGAACTGCGGCACAGCGGCACCTGGTTGCAGATGGCCGCGCCGTCCACGAACCAGCCGATGACGCCGACGTCGGCGTAGCTGAGCGTCGGGTAGTTGAAGATCGACGAGTACTTCTGGCGGCCTTCGATGAGGCGCTCGGTGAGGTCCGCGCGGTCGGCGCCCAGGGTCTCGGCGGCCGAGTACAGGTACAGGCCGTGGCCGGCCTCGTCCTGGACCTTGGCGAGCAGGATCGCCTTGCGGCGCAGCGACGGCGCCCTGGTGATCCACTCGCCCTCCGGCTGCATGCCGATGATCTCCGAGTGCGCGTGCTGGGCGATCTGCCGGATCAGCGTCCTGCGGTACCCGTCCGGCATCCAGTCGCGGGGTTCGATCCGCTGGTCACGCGAGATCGTGGCCTCGAAATGAGACTCCAGCTCGGGCTCGGCGTCCCTTCCGGCCGCTTCAGTCATCTCCATCAACTCCCAACCGACCATTCGTTCGGTTCATATCATACGATGCACCCTCCCCCGCCTGGCAAGGGCCGCGCCGGGCGCGCCCCCGACCCGCTCTCGACCTCTTGACACGCGGGTGGCGTGGCTGGATTACTTGACCTCGCCGCACGCTAACCGAATGTTCGGTCGGTTCACAAGACGGTGGACGGTCGCCACCGCACGGGAGCGGGTCCGGATCGGCCGCAGCCGCACCCTCCGCACACGGCCCGAGGAGCCGCGATGAGCAGCGAAGTGATCACGCCCGGCCCCGGGGGCACCCGCCGGGGAGCACCGCTTCCCGAGGCGCTGCTGGACGAGGCCGAGCGGCTGTCCCGCGAGGAGGTGCGAGCGCTCCAGCTCACCAGGCTGCGCACGACGCTCCGGCACGCGTACGACAACGTGGACCTGTACCGCAGGAAGTTCGACGCGGCCGGTGTGCGGCCGGACGACTGCCGCACCCTCGCGGACCTCGCCCGCTTCCCCTTCACCACCAAGGCGGACCTGCGGGACACGTACCCCTTCGGCATGTTCGCCGTCCCGATGTCCGAGGTACGGCGCGTGCACGCGTCCAGCGGTACCACCGGCCGCCCCACGGTGGTCGGTTACACCGAGCACGACCTGTCGATGTGGGCGGACGTCGTCGCCCGTTCCATCCGGGCCGCCGGCGGCCGCCCGGGACACAAGGTCCATGTCTCCTACGGCTACGGCCTGTTCACCGGTGGTCTGGGCGCCCACTACGGCGCCGAACGCGCCGGCTGCACCGTGATCCCCGCCTCCGGCGGCATGACCGCCCGCCAGGTGCAGATCATCCAGGACTTCCGGCCCGAGATCATCATGGTCACGCCCTCCTACATGCTCACGCTGCTCGACGAGTTCGAGCGCCAGGGCGTCGATCCGCGCTCGACCTCCCTGGAGGTCGGCATCTTCGGCGCGGAGCCGTGGACGGAGGAGATGCGCCGCGAGATCGAGGAGCGTCTGGACATCCACGCCGTCGACATCTACGGGCTGTCCGAGGTGATCGGCCCCGGCGTGGCGCAGGAGTGCGTGGAGACCAAGGACGGACTGCACGTCTGGGAGGACCACTTCTACCCGGAGATCGTGGACCCGCTGACCGACGAGGTGCCGGCCGAGGGCGACAGCGGCGAGCTGGTCCTCACCTCGCTCACCAAGGAAGCGCTGCCGGTCATCCGCTACCGCACCCGCGACCTGACCCGGCTGCTGCCCGGCACGGCGCGCCCCGGGTTCCGCCGGATCGAGAAGATCACCGGCCGGTGCGACGACATGATCATTCTGCGCGGGGTCAACGTCTTCCCCAGCCAGGTGGAGGAGATCGTGCTGCGCACGCCGGGAGTGGCCCCGCACTTCCAGATCCAGCTCAGCCGGCGCGGACGGATGGACCACATGACGGTCCGGGTGGAGGCACGGCCGGACGCCGCGCCCGCCGACCGCGCGGCCGCCACCGGGATCATCGCGCAGGGCATCAAGGACGGCGTCGGGGTCACCGTGGAGGTCGCCGTCGTCGAACCGGAGACGCTGGAGCGCTCGCTCGGCAAGCTCCGCCGGGTCAAGGACCTGCGGCAGGGATAACTCCGTGGCGGACGCCGGACCCGGATGCCTACTGTCGCCCCCATGCCGGAACTCCAGTCGCTCCGTCCCGACCACGTCCCGCCGCTGCTCGTCTTCGAGCAGGAGAACCGCGCCTATTTCAGGAGGACCGTCCCCGATCGCGGCGACGACTACTTCGCCCGGTTCGAGGAGCGGATCCAGGCACTGCTGGCCGAGCAGGAGGCCGGGATCTGCCACTTCCATGTGCTGGTCGACCCGGCGGGCGCGGTGCTGGGCCGGGTCAACCTGACGGATGTCGCGGACGGCGCCGCCGACCTGGGATACCGGATCGCGGAGCGGGCCGCCGGGCAGGGCCTCGCCACCTGGGGCGTACAGGAGGTGTGCCGACGCGCCGTCGGCGCCTACGGGCTGACCGCCCTGCGGGCCGCCGCCACCCTCGACAACATGGCGTCGCGTGCCGTGCTGGCCCGGACCGGGTTCACCGTCACCGGCGAGACCCGGCTCTCGGGCCGTCCGGGGCTGACGTATGTGCGCCGGCTCCGGCCGTAGCCCCTGGGGGCGCTGCCGGGCCGTCCGTCCGCGGCGGCCGTGGTGTTCGGGAGCACCGCGGCCGCCGCGGCGTCGGTCAGCCGGCCACCGGCCTGCCGCGGCCCCAGGCCCAGGCCAGGCGGTCGGCGCCGGACTGGTTGGTGGTCTCCAGCCAGGGCCGGTCGGTGGGGCCGGTCAGCTTCTGCATCGAGTAGATGTCGTCGGTGCGCAGGCCGGGCCAGTACACCGAGCCCATGCCGAGCTTGCGGAAGGTGTCGGTGTCGGCCTGGATGAAGTTGACCGGGTTGCTGGACGGCGTCGGCACGTCGTAGTTCAGACCCGTGGTCATCTCGGCGCCGAACTCGTCCGCGACCGTGCGGTTCGCGCAGTCGCCGAGGCGTTCCTTGAGGTCGGCCACCCACTGGTCGTAGGTGGCGTAGCTCTTCCAGAAGCCGTAGTGGTGCAGGGAGAGGTAGGTGCCCTTCAGACGCGGGTCGGCGCAGACGGTGGTGACGTGGTCGTTGTAGCCGGCGCCGCTGACGAAGACGCGGTCGTGCGGGACGGACGGGTAGGTGGCGAGCCACTTCGCGGCGATGTCGGCCCACTGGGCGTCGGTGTAGCCGTGCGGCTCGTTCATCGGCTCGAAGTAGACGTGCGGGTCGTGCCGGTAGGCCTTCACCACGGTGTCCCACATGGGCCAGTAGGTGGCCTCGTCGTCGATGAAGCCGTCCTTGTCGGCTCCGGTGCCCTCCCAGTAGGAGACGATCACCTTGAAGCCGCGGTCGGAGGCCGCGTCGATGACCGCCCGGTACGACTTCCAGTAGGCGCCGTTGACCGTGTAGGGGTTGATGGGCAGCCGCACGGTGTTGGCGCCGAGGTTGGCGCGGAAGGCCGAGATGATCCGGCTCGACTTGGCGTAGGTCCGCGCGTAGTCGTCCGAGGTCGACAGGCCGGAGAGCTGCAGGTAGTCGTCGGCGTAGTTGTCGCGCGGGTCGGCCCAGTTGACGCCCTTGAACTGGCTGGTGCCGTGGCCCGGCGCTGCGGCGGAGGCGGCGGCGGGACTGCCGGTGAGGGTGGTGGCACCGATCGCGGCGATCGCGACCGCCGCGAGTGCGGCGCGGGTGCGGGGGGTGACACGGGTTCTGGCGGGGGTCTTGCGCATCAACGTGCCCTTTCGGAAGACGGCGGCTCGGCGCGAGGGGGGATCGGGACCCAGGCAACGTGTTCACGTAAACATCAGGCAGACGTGTTCACGTGAACATCCGCTGCGCGGCCTTCGGACGGGATCTCCGTCGGGGCTGGTCACGCGGCGATGTTTACGTAAACTCGAAAGCGTCGGAATCGTGGCACCCGCTCCTGCGGTCGTCAAGATTCCCGGTCCCGACTTCCCGCGCATGAAGGAGATTTGAGGGATGGGCCGATGGTCCTGAACGAACCCGAGCGGCCGGCCCCACCGGCCGCGGGCGGTGCGGGGCGGGGCGGTTCCGGGGTGCCCGGCGGGCGCCGCAAGCAGCGGGTCTCCATGGCGGACGTCGCCCGGCTCGCCGGAGTCTCCTCGCAGACCGTCTCGCGGGTCTCCAACGGGCGTCCCGGGGTGATCGGTTCCACCCGCGAACAGGTGCTGGCCGCGATGCGCGAGCTGGACTACCGGCCCAACAGCGCGGCCCGCGCGCTGCGTTACGGCCGGTTCAACACCATCGGCGTGATCCTGTTCAGTCTGTCGTCCACGGGCAGCAGCCGCACCGTGGAGGCGATCGCCACGCATGCCGCCGCGGAAGGCTACGCGATCACGCTCATCCCCATCGACGTGCCCACGCAGGACAACGTGCTGGGCGCCTTCACGCGGATGGGCGAACTGGCCGTGGACGCCGTGATCGTCATCATGGAGATCCACCTGCTGGACACCGCCACCGTGCAACTGCCGCCCGGCGTCCACGTGGTGGTCGTGGACTCCGACGCCGGGGACCGCTACGGCGTGGTCGACACCGACCAGGCCGACGGCGCGCGCCGGGCCGTACGGCATCTGCTGGAGCTGGGCCACCGGACCGTGTGGCACGTGGCCGGTCCCGAGTCCTCGTACGCGGCCCAGCGCCGCGCCCATGCCTGGCGGACGGTGCTGGCGGAGGCGGGGCGCCCGGTTCCGGCCCCGCTCCGGGGTGACTGGTCGGCCCAGTCCGGTCACGCGGCCGGGCTGGCGCTCGCCGGAGAGCCGGAGTGCACGGCCGTGTTCGCGGCCAACGACCAGATGGCCCTGGGGCTGCTGCGCGCCTTCCACGAACGGGGCCGGTCCGTCCCGGCCGACATCAGTGTGGTCGGCTTCGACGACACGCCGGACGCGGCCTTCTTCATCCCGCCCCTCACCACCGTCCACCAGGACTTCGCCGAGGTCGGCCGGCGCTGTGTGGAGGACGTCCTGCGCCAGCTGCGCACCGGCGACGACTGCCGCCCCGGCACCGACCTCGTCCCGGCCCGTCTGGTGATCAGGGACAGCACCGCCCGGCCGCGCACGGCATGACGGCGCGGGCGGGTCTCCCCGCGGGTGAGGGGGACGGCGCGGGGTACCCGGGGCGGGACCGTGGTGAACGGCACCGCGGGGACCTGGGAGTGGTCCTGTGTCCATGACGCATCCTGCCGAGCGCTCCCGTGACGGTCGGGGCTGGTTCGAGCGGCTGGCCGAGGCGGCCTCGAACGTCACCAGTTCCGCGCTGTTCATGTGCTTCTGCGTGGCCCTGGTCGTCGCTTTCGTCGCCGTGCACGTCTCGGGCCTCGGCCTGAGCTGGCAGCTGCTCGTCGGCGACGTCATGACCTCCGTGAACCTGCTGCTGCTCGCCCTGCTGAAGAACTCCGAGCGGCGGGCGGAGCACGCCGTCCAGCGCAAGCTCGACAGCATCGCCGGGGCGCTGCTCGAGCAGCGGGAGGGCGGGCGCCCGCAGGAGTCGGCCGGGGACCTGCGCAAGGCGATCCGCATGGAGGAGGAGCTCTGATCCGGTGCGGCCGGGCGGGCGGACCGCCCGGCCGTCGGGTCCTCGTACCCTGGACGCTGTGCCTGCCGCCCCTCTGCATCGCGTCGCCGTCCTCGTGCTGGAGGGTGCGAAACCCCTCGACGTCGGCATCCCGGCGCAGGTGTTCACGACCCGGGCGAGCATGCCGTACGAGGTACGGGTGTGCGGCGCGGCGCCCGGTCTGGTCACCGGCGGCGACGGGCTGTCGTACCACGTCGCCGACGGCCTGGACGCCCTGGAGTGGGCGGAGATCGTGTTCGTCCCGGGGTACCGGTCCCCGGACCGGGACGACCCGCCGCGGGCGGTCGTCGACGCGCTGCTCGACGCGCACCGGCGCGGAGCGCGGCTGGCCGCCATCTCGACCGGGGCCTTCGCGCTCGCCGCGACCGGTCTGCTCGACGGCCGGCGCGCCACCACGCACTGGCACTACACGCGGGCCCTCGCCGAGAGACATCCCCTCGTCAAGGTCGACGAGAACGTGCTGTTCGTCGACGAGGGCAGCGTGCTGACGTCGGCCGGCGCGGCCTCGGGCATCGACCTGTGCCTGCACATCCTGCGCGGCGACCTCGGCGTGGCCGCCTCCAACCACGCGGCCCGGCGGCTGGTGGCGGCTCCCTACCGCAGCGGCGGCCAGGCCCAGTACGTGCCGCGCAGCGTGCCCGAGCCGCTCGGTGAGCGGTTCGCCTCGACCCGAGAGTGGGCGCTGCACCGGCTCGGCGAGCCGCTCACCCTCGACGCGCTGGCCCGCCACGCGGGGGTGTCGGCGCGTACGTTCTCGCGGCGGTTCGCGGAGGACACCGGCTACACGCCGATGCAGTGGGTGATGCGGGCCCGCATCGACCTGGCCCGGGAACTGCTCGAACGCTCGGAGCGCAGCGTCGAGCAGATCGCCGACGACGCCGGCCTCGGCACCGGGGCGAATCTGCGGCTGCACTTCCAGCGGATCCTCGGCACGACGCCGAGCGACTACCGGCGCACCTTCACCAAGGGCGAGTAGGGAGCCGGTCGGCCGGTGCGCCCCGGGGGCGGCGGGCTGGCGGGATCCTTGTGAACCATGGCGATCTCGCCGCTGGCACAGCCGTGGTGGGGGCCGCGAACCTGGTGGCGTAGCGAAGGGACACCACTTATGACTCGTATCGCCGTCAACGGATTCGGCCGCATCGGACGCAACGTGCTGCGCGCTCTGCTGGAGCGGGACAGCAGCCTGGAGATCGTCGCCGTCAACGACCTCACGGAGCCGGCCGCCCTCGCGCGGCTGCTCGCCTTCGACTCGACGGCCGGCCGCCTCGGCCGCCCGGTGAGCGTCGACGGGGACGTCCTCGTGGTCGACGGCCGCCGTGTCAAGGTCCTCGCGGAGCGGGAGCCGGCGCGACTGCCGTGGGCCGAGCTCGGCGTGGACATCGTGCTGGAATCCACGGGCCGTTTCACGTCGGCGAAGGCCGCCCGCGCCCACCTCGACGCGGGCGCGCGGAAGGTGCTGGTCAGCGCGCCGTCGGACGGTGCCGACGTCACGCTGGCGTACGGCGTGAACACCGACGCGTACGACGCGGAGCTGCACACGGTCGTCTCCAACGCGTCGTGCACGACCAACGCGCTCGCCCCGCTGGCCGCGGTGCTGGACGAGCTCGCCGGTATCGAGCACGGGTTCATGACGACCGTGCACGCGTACACCCAGGAGCAGAACCTCCAGGACGGTCCGCACCGTGACCCCCGGCGCGCCCGTGCCGCCGGTGTCAACATCGTGCCGACCACCACCGGCGCCGCCAAGGCGATCGGGCTGGTGCTGCCGAACCTCGACGGCAAGCTGTCGGGTGACTCGATCCGGGTACCGGTGCCGGTGGGCTCGATCGTCGAGCTGAACACCACGGTGGCCCGGGACGTGACGCGCGACGAGGTGCTGGCCGCCTACCGCGCGGCGGCCGAGGGGCCGCTCGCGGGCGTCCTCGAGTACTCGGACGACCCGCTGGTGTCGTCGGACATCACCGGCAACCCGGCCTCGTCGATCTTCGACTCGGCCCTCACCCGCGTGGACGGCCGCCACATCAAGGTGGTCGCCTGGTACGACAACGAGTGGGGCTTCTCGAACCGGGTGATCGACACGCTGGAGCTGCTGGCGCGCTGACAGCCTGGCCTGGCGCGCTGACAGCCTGGCCTGCCCGTCGTCCGGCGAGGAGGCGCTCCGGCGCGGCCTCGCCGGGGTGACGCCCCGGTCGTCAGGGCACGAGTACGAGGCGGATCGGGTTGCCGGTCTTCCGCTCCAGGCGGTGGATCGCCTCGGGGGCCTCGGCCAGGGGGATGTGGTCGGTGATGGAGGGGGCCAGGTCGAGACGGCCGCTGCCGGCCAGCCGGATCAGCTCGTGGACGTGGTCGAACGAGGATCCGTAATGGCCGTACACCTTCTTGTCCTTCAGGTTGAAGGTCGTCTTCTCGGAGATCGTGAGCGGCTCCGTGGTGATGCCCATCAGGACCAGCGCACCGTGGTCACCGAGCAGCGGCGACGCCTGTTCCCGGACCCGGGGAACGCCCGCGAAGTCGAAGGCGTGGTCGAGTCCGAGCCCGTCGGTGGCCCGCAGCACGGCTCCGGTGAGACCGGGGTCGGCGGGGTCGAGCGCGATGTCGGCGCCGAACGCGAGGGCCCGCTCCCGTGCACCGGGCAGCGGGTCGACGGTGTCCTCACGGGCGATCATGTACTGGGACCGGCCGCCGTCGTAGTCGACGCCGCGGCCGCGGAACGAGGCGCACCTGCCGCCCCTGACGCAGGTGGCGCACTCGCGGCAGGGCTGTCCCGCCTGCAGGGCGACCCGTGTGCCGACCGCCAGGCCCCGCCTGAGACCGGGCCCCAGGGCATGGATGACACCGGAGATCTCGTGCCCGAGGGTGAGCATGTCGGACCTCAGGCGCACTGGAGTGATGCTGCCGTCGACGAGATGCAGGTCGGAGAGGCACACTCCGGCCGCCTTCACCTCGACCAGTACCTCGCCCGGTCCGGGCTCGGGGACCGGGATCCCCTCCACGAGGAACTTCTTCGCGTCCAGGTGGACGCGTCCTGCCGGCTGGTGTCCATCGTTGTGGGTCTTCTTGAGTGATGAGGGGCTCCGGGGCCCACGACGGCCCGGGGAGCCCGCGAGGAGTGCGGGGTGCCGGGCGGAGCGGGGACACCACGCCGCCCGTGAGGTGCCGGGCCGTGGCCGGCCGCGTCCTGCTAGGAGGCGGCCTGTGCGCCCCGGTCGTGGGCGAGGACGGCGCGCCGGAACAGGGCATGGGCTCCGCCAAACACATAGGCGGCAGTCGCAACCTCCGGCTCAATCTGGTGCAATCCGGTACATCACGACCCTCCTGTGAGGCGGATTGACTCGCAACCAGGCTATGAGTCAACTTGTCTCACTGCGACCTGGGTCACCGCACGCCGCAGAGGGCCTCGGCGGACCCGGTGCCCGTCACGCCGTCCCGTCGAGGGGTCGCCAGGCCACCTCCCGCGCCTCGCCCTCGGGGAGGCCGAGCATGTGCAGGAGCATTTCGACCATGACCCCGGCGGCCCGCTCACCGTCGATCTCCGGTCTCGTGGACCACAGTTCCAGGAGGGCCAGGAGGCCGGCGTTCAGCACGGAGACGGCCAGGACCGGGTCGGCGACCGCGAAGCGCCCCGAGGCGATTCCCCGCTCCATGTCGCGGTGGGCATGCCGCACGAGCGGCCCGCGACCGGCATGGATGCGGCCGAGTCCGCTGTTGCAGAGGATGCGCATGATCTGCGGGCTCGCCGCGGCGACCCGTGCGCTGATGCGGACGACGGCCGCTATGCGTTCGGCGGGATCGTCGAAGCCACACAGGTGCCCTTCCACGGCCTCGGCGTACTCCGCCAGCACATCGGCGACTGCCGCGTCGAACAGATCTCCCTTGGACGGGAAGTGGTTGTAGAACGAGCCCAGACCCACGTCCGCCCGCTCCGCGATGGAGCGGATGCTGACGCCGGCACCCTCGGACTCGGCGAGGACCTGCCGGGCGGCACGGACGAGAGCCCGCCTGGTCTCCCCGCGTCGGCGCTGGAATCGGTTGGCGGGTACTCCTGACATCGGCATCACCAATGCTCGAGAACGGCACTACTGATGAGTTCATCATTCACCATTATCGATCGGTGCAGCCCGGGCCGCGACCCCGGGAACCCATGACCCCCCATGGCTTACGTCACACATGTCCGATATTGGGCCTATTTCGTCGAGACTGATACTTTCATCAGAAATGGACGTATGCGCGTCCCTTTCCCACCAGAAGAACGGAATCGATGATGAAGACCCTCCCCATGCCGCTCGCCGACCTCAAGCTCACCGGCCCGCGCGACATGCCGACCGCGGTCCTGGCGATGCTTGACTCGCAGGGAATGGTGGTGGGATGGACGCAGGCCGCCCGGGACCTCGTGGGGTACCCGGCCCACGAGGTGGTCGGCCGCTCCGCCGCACACGTGCTGCCGTCACCGGGGCACGCCATCAGGATCACGCGGTCCGCCGGGCAACCCGGTGCGCAAGGGGGCGGGTCCGGTCCCGTGACGGTGCGCCACCGTGACGGCCGCACACTCGAACTGAGTCTGCGGATCTCGACCCTGTGGGGGCCGCACGGCCAGTTCTGCCGACTGGTGACGACGACCGGTCCCGGCGCGGTGCGCGCAGGGGCGATGAGCGAACCGGTGACCGCATCGCTCCTCGCACGCGCGCCGATCGGCATCGCCGTCCATGACCCGCAGCTACGGTGCGCCTGGGTGAACGACGACATGGAGTGCCATGACGGCATCCCTCGTGGCCGATGGCTCGGGCGTCGCCTGACGGAGTTCCTGCCCGCCTTCGAGGCCGAGGCGCTCGAGGTGGTGATGCGCCAGGTACTGGAGGGCGACACCACCATGCACCACGAGTACCGGGCCTGGCCACCGACGGACCGGCGTCGCGAGCACGCGTTCGCGTCCTCCTTCTTCTGCTTGCAGGGCGCGGACGGCACACCGATGGGTGTGTGCTCCATGACCGTGGACGTGACCGGCAACCGGCAGGCCCGTGAGCGCCTTGCCATCCTCAGCGAGGCCAGCACCCGTATCGGCAGCACCCTCGACGTCCCGCGGACCGGACAGGAACTGGCCGAACTCGCTGTCCCCCTGCTCGCCGACCACGTCCTCGTCGATCTGGTGGAGCCGGTCTCGCTCGGCGTCGAGCCCGCGCCGCGATCCGGCATGCCGGGCGGCCGCCCCCCAGAACTGCGCCGCGCCGGTCTGGCCTCCGTCGACCGAGGCGTCGTGAAGTTGCCCTGGGCGCCCGACGAGGTCATCCGGCCCGCCCCGGGATCGCCGTTCGCCACTGCGCTGACCACGGGCAGGTCGTACCTGGAAGCGGTGCTGGACACCGGCTCCGCCCCCTGGGTGCGGCACGACCCGGTGCAGAAGCGGACGATCCGCGAGAGCGGTGTCCACTCCCTGATGGTGGTGCCCGTCCGGGCGCGCCGCGCCGTGCTGGGGCTGGCGCTCTTCGGCCGCTCGAAGCCGCGGACGCCGTTCACGGAAGACGACCTGCTCCTTGCCGAGGAGCTTGTCAACCGAGCCGCGCTCTGTCTGGACAACGCTCTCCAGTACGCACGTGAACGCACCGCCGCCCTCGCTCTGCAACGGGATCTCCTCCCCCACCAGGTCCAGGGCGGTGCCGGGGTCCAGGTCGCCTCCCGTTACGTGCCGGCCGACACCGACCGGGGTGTGGGAGGTGACTGGTTCGATGTGATCAAGCTGTCCGGTGCCCGGGTGGCCCTCGTCGTCGGCGATGTGGTCGGACACGGGATCAACGCGGCGGCGACCATGGGCCGGCTGCGCACCGCCGTGCGCACACTCGCGGAACTGGACCTGCCTCCCGAGGAGTTGCTGAGCTGCCTCGACGACACGGTGAGGCGGCTGAACGACGAGGAGAGCGACGCGCGTGACGCGGTGCAGACGGAGGTGGGCGCCACCTGTCTGTACGCGGTCTACGACGCCACCACCCGACGGTGCACCATCGCTCGGGCAGGACACCCGCCGCCCCTGATCGTCGCGCCGACGGGCCAGGTCACCACCCCCGACCTGCCCGCCGGAGCCCCCCTCGGACTCGGTCTCGGCCTGGTGCCCTTCGAGTCCGTGGAACTGGAGCTGCCCGAAGGCAGCCTGCTCGCCTTCTACTCGGACGGTCTGGTGGAGTCCCGCGACCATGACCTCGACGTCGGCATGAACCGCCTCGGCGCCACACTGGGCCGGCCGGGTTCGTCCCTGGAGGAGCTGTGCTCCCAGGTGATCGACGCGCTGCCGCCCCGGTCCCCCCGGGACGATGTGACCCTGCTCCTGGCGCGCACTCACGCACTCCGGCCGGCGCACGTCGCCTCCTGGGAACTGCCGAACGAGCCGGCCGCCGTTCCCACCGCCCGGCGCCTGGTCTCCGGTCAGCTACGGGAGTGGGGGCTGGAGCCTCTTGTCACCAGGACGGAGCTGATCGTCAGTGAGCTGGTCACCAACGCCATCCGTCACGGCGCCGGTCCGAGTCGCCTGCGGCTCATCCGGCACCACGTCCTGAGCTGCGAGGTCTTCGACAGCCACACCGGACACCCACGCCCGCGCCGGCTCGGCGAGCTCGACGACCACGGCCGCGGTCTCTGCCTCGTCGCTCAGCTGTCACGCCGGTGGGGGTCCCGTCCCTCGGCGGACGGCAAGGTCGTCTGGGCGGAACAGAACCTGCCCGTCACCGCCCTCGCGGCGTGACGCTGAGCGCGACGAAGGAGCAGCCCTTTGGATGACGCGTCGGCGGGCATGCGCCGGGTGCCCGGGTGCGGATGCCCGGGCCGGGCCGCAAGCTGATTCCACAGGCCGCGACTCTCGAAGAACGTGTCATGGTGGCGGTGGCCTCAGGTGCGATCGCCGGGCAGTCGGCCCGGTGCGGGCCGTGACCGGGAACACGTCACGGCCGGTGTCCGGCGCGCGGCGGCCCTGGCTGATCGTGAATCCGCGCTCGGGCGGCGGAAAGGCGCGCCGGTTCCGGATCGCGGAACGCGCCCGTGCGCTCGGAGCCCGAGTCTTCCTGATCGATCCGTCCCGGCCCCAGGACCTGGCAGCGGTCGCCCGGCGCGCGGTCGACGACGGTGCGGATCTGCTGGGCGTGGCCGGCGGAGACGGCACACAGGCGCTCGTCGCCGAGGTGGCCGCCGAAAGTGGCCTGCCCTTCCTGGTCGTTCCGGCGGGCACCCGCAACCACTTCGCGATGGACCTCGGCCTGGACCGCGGGGACCCGGCGGCCGCGCTGGAGGCCCTCACCGACGGGGTCGAGCTGCGGGTGGACCTGGGGTGGGCCGGCGAGCGGGTGTTCGTCAACAACGTGTCGTTCGGGGCATACGCGGCCCTGGTGCAGGATCCGGCCTACCGCGAGGACAAGATCGGCACGATCTTGCGGATCCTTCCGGAGTTCCTGGCCCTGCACCAGGGCCCTGAGCTGGTGGTACGCGCGGGGGCGCGTACGGTGGACCGGCCGGATGCCGTGCCGGTCAGCAACAACCCCTACCAGGTCGGCGACCCGGCCGGGCTGGACAGGCGGGCGCGGCTCGACTCCGGGCTGCTCGGGGTCCTGGCCGCCAGGGCGCAGACGCCCGCCGAGACGGCCGCCGGGCTGCGCCGCGGGCAGTTGCACGGGCTGACCCGTCTCGAGACGCCCGACGACGTCGTCGTCCAGGCGGACACCCCGGAGGTCCCCGTCGGGCTGGACGGCGAAGCCGTCACCCTGCCAACTCCCGTGCGGTGCCGGATCAGTCCCGGCACGCTGCGGGTGTGGGTGCCACGCCGCGGGCAGGAGGCCTCACCCGCCGGACGGCGGGCGGCGGGACGGACCCTCGTCCAGCGGGCGGCCGCGCGCGCAGAGCGGGTGCGTCACCGTCACACCGGCTGACGGAGTCACACCGGCTGACGGAGGCGCACCAAGGCGTCGCTCGCCGCCACCCGCCTCACCCGCGCCTGCGCTCCGCGCGTCCCTGCGGTCAGTGCTGAGGGTGTGCCCGGGCGTGGAAGAGCGGGCGCCGCCGGGTGGCCGTGTCGGGAGCGGTGTGGCCGAGTTCGACGCGCGTCCTGACGGCGCGGACCGCTTCGGTCAGGCCCAGGACGATGGCCATGACGCCGGTCACGAGGGTGAGTGTGGCGATGGAGGCGAACGGCAGGACGATCATCACGATGCCGGCCATGGCACCGATGATCCCGAAGGCCACGTGCCAGCCACGCGCCGGCATGACCGGGTCGGAGGCCGCGGCGGCCGTCTCCAGGACGCCCCGCAGCAGCCAGCTGAAGCCGATCCACAGGGCGAGCAGGAAGATCGACTCGAGGGGGCCCCGGAAGCAGATCAGCCCCAGCAGGACGCAGGCCGCGCCGCTGATGAAGTGCAGTACGCGAAGATGCCGGCGGACGTGCGTGCCGAAGGCGGCGGCGAGTTGGAAGACGCCGGTGGCCAGCAGGTAGACACCGAAGAGCAGGCCGACGACGCGGAGCGTCGGGCCCGGCCAGACCAGGGCCACGACGCCGAGGGCGATGGTGGCGAGCCCCATGGTCAGCAGGAGCTGCCAGCCCAGGTTCGCGAGCGCGGCCGCGCCGTCGGCAAGCGGAGTCTGCTGAGGTCCGGTGTCCCGTGGCGGGACAGGACCGGTGGAAGCGGAAGGAGATGTCATGTCAGCTGCCTCCTTCTGGGAACAGCGTCGTCACGTCTGTACAGATCCATCGTCACCCGATCGGCCGCATTCGGCGTGCGGAGTGATGACGGCGCGTCCCTGGATCCTGCCGTCGTGCAGGAGCTGGTAGGCCTCGGCGGCGCGGTCCAGGGGGAAGTGCTCGACCAACACCTTGATCTTCTCCTGCTGGACGAGCGTGACCACGTCCATCAGTTCGGTGACGGAGCCCCAGTACGGCGCGGCGACCGAGC
This sequence comes from Streptomyces sp. NPDC006655, assembly GCF_040703965.1. NCBI lineage: Bacteria > Bacillati > Actinomycetota > Actinomycetes > Kitasatosporales > Streptomycetaceae > Streptomyces > Streptomyces sp. NPDC006655. Next base: position 25,596 of record NZ_JBEYJU010000065.1, read on the forward strand.
ACTCGTGCGGCGGACTGGAGAAGTTCACGGGCAGCGCTCCCCCGCCGAGGCCGACGATGGTCAGGTGGCCGAGCACCCGGGCCACCTGAGCGGCCATCCGCAGCGTGGGGTCCACGCCGACCATGTCCAGCACGAGCTCGGCGCCCTGCCCTGCCGTCATGTCCCTGATACGGGCGATCGCCCCGTCACCCGAGAGCAGTGCCTCGTCGGCGCCCAGGCGCGTGGCGGTCTCCAGTTTGCCCGGGTCGGTGTCGACGGCCACGACGGTGGTCGCCGCGCTGAGCGCGCGCAGGACCTGGATGGTCATCTGGCCCAGGCCGCCGGCTCCGATCACGACGGCGGTCGAGCCCGGGCCCAGCAGGTGCAGCGACCGCTTGACGGCGTGGTAGCCGGTCAGTCCGGCATCGCTGAGCGGGGCGGCCCGGCAGGGGTCGAGGTCGCCCAGCGGCACGAGGTGACGCGCCGCCGGGACCAGCAGGTACTCGGCCATGCCGCCGTGGTGCCCGCCGCCCAGGCCCGGACCCTGACCGGCGAGGTTCTGGCAGTAGTTCTCCCGGCCCTGACGGCACTCGACGCACACCCCGCAGCCCCAGGAGCCGTACACGAGGACCGGGTCTCCCGGTGCGAACCCGGTGACGCCGGCTCCCGGCTCGGCCACCCGGCCCGCGTTCTCGTGGCCCAGTGTGAGGGGGAGGTCCGTGAAGCCGGGCAGCGGTCCGGGTGCCCCCATGAGGTGCAGATCGGAGTGGCAGGCGCCGGCGCCCGCCACCCGCACCAGGACCTGGCCCGGGCCGGGTTCGGGTACCGGCACCTCGCGCAGTTCGGGCGGCTGCTGCCAGCCGACGAGTTGGAAGGCCCACATGGCGGATCAGTCGAGGATGCCGTCGATGTCGACCAGAACGTGCCGCGGGCCACGGAAGATCTGGTTGTGCCGGTACGGCGGCGGGTCCTCCACCAGCCGGGGGTTCTGCACCCGCCGGACGAACTCGCCCACCGCGATCTGCACTTCGAGCCGTGCGAGCGGAGCACCGAAGCAGAAGTGGATGCCCTGGCTGAAACCGAGGTGCTGATTGTCGCGGCGCTCCAGGTCGAGTCGGTCGGGGTCGGTGAACCGTTCGGGGTCGCGGTTCGCCGAGCCGTACGCCAGGAAGATGGGCGCCCCCTTCGGGATGGTGGTGCCGGCGATGTCGATGTCCTCCACGGCGGAGCGGGTGTGCCAGAACTGGACCGACGACTCGAAGCGCAGCAGTTCCTCCACCGCGGACACGATCAGCTCGGGCCTGCGGCGCAGTTCTTCGAGTGCGTCCGGGTGGCGCAGCAGGGTGAGCACGCTGTGGGCGATGAGGTTGACCGTCGTCTCGTGTCCCGCGAAGATCAGGAGAAGGGCGTTGCTCACGAGGACGCCCTTGGACATCGGTCCTTCCGGGCTGTCGTCGTGCACCATGGCCGAGAGCATGCCGGGGCCGGGCTCCCGTGCGTACCGGTCGAGCAGATCGGCCGCGAACTGCCCGAACTCCCGCACGGCCTGCTGCCCCCCGGCCTGCCGGCTCTGGATCTCCTCGGAGCCGGCCTCGGGGCCGAAGTCCAGGGCGTCCAGGGCCGTCTCCACCCAGTGGTGGAAGCGTGGCTCGTCCTCCAGCGGCACGCCCAGCACCTGACAGATCACCGTCACCGGCAGGGGGTAGGCGAAGTCGTCGACGGCGTCGATCCGGTCCTTGCCCCTCATGTCGTCCAGGAGTCCGCCGACGATGCGGCGGATGTCGGGCTGCAGGTCGGTGATCAGGTGAGGCGCGTGGGGCGGCCCGACGAAGTGCGGCATCATCAGCCGACGGTCCCGGTCGTGCTCGGGGGGATCACAGGTGATGATGTTCGGTTCGGCCAGCACCGCCCTGATCGGTTCGGCCTCCGGATCCGCCGGGCCCTCGTCCGGGGCCGCGGCCGGCCCGGGACGCTTGCGCGGGTCCGAACTGACCCGGGGGTCGTGCAGCAGCGCGACGATCTCCCGGTAGGTGCTGACGACATAGGTGCCGTCCGGCTGCCGCGCGACCGGCTCCTTGCGCAGTTCCTCGTAGAAGGGGTACGGATTGGCCCGGTTGGCGTAGCGGAGGGCCTGTTGCCAGGGGGTTTCCTCGACCACGAGGCTCCCCTCCTTCTTCCTGTCGGTGCTGTCCGCGGGCCGCGCAGGACCCGACGGGCCGGGGTCAGTGGCGCCGCGGCCGGAACTCGGCCTTGCGCTCGCTCGGCGCGTGGCCGGTGAGGACGACGTCGGGGATCGCCGTCGGGACCCGCGGGTCGGGGAACTCCGCCGGCATCGGCTTCGTGTCGGGCGGCTGGTCCCAGCCCGGCGGCGGGGGCGGGAACGGACCGGACCGCTCGATCAGCTTCCCGTAGTACTCCAGCCACTTGCCGTGATCGAAGGTCACGGCCGCCACGATGCGGCCCCGGTGACCGTAGGCCGCGGCGAAGCGACGGTCGGCGACGGACCCCTGCGTGATGACGATCTCGTCACCGAAGGGCGGCACACCGACGGACTTGATGTTGACGCCGAACTGACCGGACCAGAAGCCGGGCAGCAGCAGATGCGGGCGGTAGTGGGGCTCCAGGTTGACCATGTTGTGGGCCGCGACCTCCGCGCCCAGCACCGCGTTGTCCCAGTGCTCCATCGCCAGGAACTGGTACTCGTACAGCACATGCGGCGCGCGTGCCACGTCGCCGGCCACGTAGATGCTGTCGGTGACCACGCCGTTGATGTCGAAGGCACGGCCGCCCGCGTCGCACCCGACGCCCCAGAAACCGGCGGCCAGCCCCGACCCCTCCAGCCACTCCACGTTGCGGATCGACCCGAGCGAGGCCACCACCACGTCGGCATCGACGGTGGCGCCGTCGGACAGCCGCGCACGCCGCACATGCCCGGCGGAGTCGCCCTCCAGTGCCGACACGCCCAGCCCGCAGCGCAGGTCCACGCCGTGATCGCGCTGCAACTGGGCGGCGATCTCTCCGATCACCCCGCCGAGCGCGCCCACCAGCGGCGCCGAACCCCGCTCGACCACGGTCACCTCGATGCCCAACTCGCGGCAGACGGAGGCCACTTCCGAGCCGATGAACCCGGCGCCGATGACCAGGACCCGCGAGGGCGACTCGGCCAGCGCCTTCTGCAGCCGGGCGGCGTCGTCACGGGTGCGAATCGTGCAGACGCCCTCCAAGGCGGCCTCGTCCGGGTCCGGCCACTGCCGCGCCCGGGTGCCCGTGGCGATCAGCAGCCGGTCGTACGGCACCTGGTCCCCGTCGGCCAGACGCACCTGCTTGGTGGTGCGGTCCAGCCCGACGGCGGCCACCCCGAGCCGCCAGTCCGCGTTGACTTCGCGCATCCGGGGCAGCCTGGTGTGGTCGGCCGGCACCCAGCCCTTGAGCACCTGTTTGGACAGCGGCGGCCGGTCGTAGGGCTCGTACGGCTCGTCCCCGATGACGGTCAGGGAACCGGTGAAGCCCTCCGCCCGCAGGGATTCCGCGGCCCGCAGCCCGGCCAGGGAGGCTCCCACGACGACGATCCGGCCGCTGGCCCGGAACTCGCGCACCAGTTCGGCGACCGTTGCCCGCAAGGTCATGACGCCGCACTTCCCTCCGCGCCGTCCAAGCGGTCGATCACGATCGCCTGCACCGGACACGCGGCGGCGGCCCGCTCGACCTGCGGGCGCCGCTCGTCGTCGGGGTTCGGCTCATAGGTGAGCGCCTCCTGGCCGCTCAGCCTGAAGACCTCGTGCGCCAGATACACGCACTGGGCGTATCCCTGGCATCGATTCAGGTCCACGACGATGCGCATGGGAAGACTCCCTTCGAGCTGCCGGCCCGGCTGAGCGGTTCGCCCGGCTGAGCGGTTCGCCCGGCTGAGCGGTTCGCCCGGCTGAGCGGTTCGCCCGGCTGAGCGGTTCGCCCGGCTGAGCGGTTCGCCCGGCTGTGCGGGGAGCTCACCGCCGGGGACCTCGTGATCCGCAGGTCGCGGTGGCATCCGGTGGCATCGGAATCAGAAGGTGTTCCGGCCGGTCCGCCCACAGAAAATACTCGTCCCGTCGTCGGACGATCGCAAACCCGCCGGCCCCGGGCACCCGGGGGCGGCGGACCGGGCGGCAACGGCGGCGCGCTCGCCCGGCTCATCCCTCGGACGGCATCACCTTGACGATCCTGCCCTTCTTGTCCGTCTGGAGGTAACCGGTCTGGCTGTAGTCGTTGGTCAGGTAGAGGGACATCCCGGTCGGGTCGCCGAAGGCGTTCCCCGGCAGGACGAGGATCAGGTAACGGCTGCTCGGGTCGGGGACCTTGAGTCTCTTCTCGGCCTGCGCCAGCAGGGACGGGACCTTGTCCCAGGCGAAGTCGTCCAGCCGGACGGGCTTCTCGCCACTGTCCAGGCTGTCCTTGAATTCGCCCTGCTGGACGCCCTGGCCCGGGCGGTAGGTGTACATGTCGTACGCGGTGTCGCTGCCCTTCACCATCAGGTAGGCCAGCACGTAGTCCGGGTACACCGTGAGCTTGGCGAACCGGTCGCGGCCGGTCACCTTCTCGAAGGCCGCGATCGCGGTGCGGATGCCCGTCGGGGTCAGCATGTCGGACGTGGTGCTCCGCCCCGTGGCGGAGGGTGAGGCGGTGGGGCCGGTCGAGGCCGGTGCCGTCGCGGTCGGGGTGCCGGCGCCCTTCGCGCCGGCGTGGGCGCCCGTGTCGGGCAGCCGGGTCCACACCAGGACGCCCGCGAGGGCGACCGACGCGACGGGCAGGGCCAGCAGCGTCCAGCGGCGGCGGCCGGCCGGGGCCTCGGCGGGGACGGTGACGGGCGGTGGTGCCGCCGGCGGGTGCAGCGGGAAGGACGTGGGGGTCTCGGTCCGCGTCGGCCCAGCGGCGGCGGCCAGCATCCGGTCCAGTGCGGCGGCGTCCGGGCGGGCCGCCGGGTCGCGGACCAGGACGCGGGTGAGGACGTCCGTCAGGGGCCCGGCCTGGACCGGTGGCGGGACGTCCTCGGCGAGGACCGCGGCGAGCGTGGCGAGGGTGGTGCCCCGGCGCAGCGGATGGCGGCCCTCGACCGCGACGTACAGCATCATCGCCAGCGACCACAGGTCCGCGGCCGCTCCGCCGTCCTTGCCGGAGACGCGCTCCGGTGCCATGTAGTCGGGGGTGCCGATGACCGATCCGGTGGCGGTCAGGGCGGTGGCCTCACGGACGGCGGCGATGCCGAAGTCGGTGAGCACCGGGCGGCCGTCGGGCCGCAGCAGGACGTTGGCCGGCTTCACGTCGCGGTGTTCGATGCCGGCCTCGTGGGCGGCGCGGAGCGCGGCCAGCACCTCGCGGCCGATCCGCGCGGCCTCGACCGGGTTCATCGGCCCGGCGGCAAGGCGGTCGGCGAGCGAGCCGCCGGTGACGAGCTCCATGACGATCCACGGGTAGGTCCCGGGCCCGCCGTCGACGATGTGATGGATCGTCACCACGTTCGGGTGGTCGACCCGGGCCAGGGCGCGGGCCTCCCGCAGCACCCGTTCACGCAGCAGCCGGGCGGCCTCCGGGTCGTACTCGGCGAGGCCGGGGTCGGACGGCCGTACCTCCTTGACGGCCACGCTGCGCCGCAGCACCAGGTCGGTGGCCCGCCAGACCGTGCCCATGCCGCCGCCACCGAGCCGGGCCACCAGCTCGAACCGCCCGTCGACCACCCGTCTGGCGGGGTCGTCTCTGCCCTCGTCGTTCATGCGCCGGAGCATAGTTGGCCGGTCCGACGGCCTCCCGGCCCGCTCAGTAACCGGACGCGAGCGACTGTGTGGTGTACGCGCACTCGGTGTAGACGTAGCCGTAGCGCAGCTTGGCGGTGTCGGAGCCCGGGGTGGCGGTGGTGTCGTGATTCGGCTTGTGCACGAAGTACGTGGTGCCGGGCGGGAGGCTGATCGTGCGCTGCGGGTAGTTCCGGCCGCTGTCGCCGCACGGCTGCCAGCCCGGGGTGATCGAGTCGGCGAACGAGTACGCCTTGCAGCCGCCGCACGCCTTCAGGGTGAAGCTGCCGGTGACCGGGCCCGTGTAGAGCACGGTGATGTCGTCGGGGCTGTCGTTCCTGACGGTCACCGAGATGCCGCCGCCGGAGGCGGTGGTGGGCAGCTTCTTGCCTGCGGCAGGGAGGGTCTGGGCGACCTCGGCGCCGATGACGATCTTCTTGGCGCGGGCGCCGTTGCCGTCGTGCGGGTTGTCGGTGAGGAACTGCTGGAGGGTCCCCTGGGCCTTGGCGTAGTCCCCGTCCTTGTACTCCCTGACGCCGCACTGGTACTCGCCCGCGTCACCGCTGCGGCCGGCCCGGGACGCGACCTCGCCCAGTGCGCCGGCCTGGGTGCCCGAGCCGTCGGACAGCTGGGTGATCTCCGATTTCAGGGTGTGCAGCCGCTCGACGGCGGTGCAGGGGGCGTCGCCGGAGACGGCCTTCGCCGCCTTCTTCTCGGCCGCGTCCAGGGCCGGGACGACCTTGGCGGTCTGACCGGCGTCCGGGAACGAGCGCAGGAGCTCGCCGAACCGGGGGACCCAGTCGGTGCCGTCGCCGGCCAGGCCCTGCGCCCCGCACTCGTAGAGCGAGGTGGCCAGCCGGTCGTCGGGCCAGTGGGCGAGCGCACCGAGCTGGTCCTTCGGCAGGGAGTCGGGCACCGTCCGCAGGTACTCCAGCGGCGCGACGGCCGTGCAGTAGTCGTGGTGGCCGTAGGCCGCGGCGACCGTCGTGTAGTAGGTCCTCAGCCGGTCGGGGACCTGGGCGGCGGCCCGGGAACCGGAGTGGTGGACGGCGAGGTCGCGGTAGACGGCCAGGGCGTCCTGGTAGTCGGGCCTGGCCGCGGCGAAGCCCTCGCGGGCGGCGGCGGCGACGCGTTCGTCCGCCTGGTCGAGCCGGCCGAGGAGCGCGCGCTGCACGGCTTCCTGGTGGGCGCTGTCGTACCAGAGCGCGCCGCCCACCGGGACGGCGAGGAGGGCGACACCCAGCAGGAGTGCGAGGGGCTGCCGTGCGGGCAGGATCAGCCGGGTGCGCAGGCCGACGCGGGCGCCGTGCACGGCCGCCAGCAGCAGCACCACGGCGTAGCCGGCCAAGGCGGCAGCGGGCACGCCGTCGGCGTCCGCGGGCAGGGCCACCAGGAGCAGCACGGCGGTCGCCGCCAGGCAGGCGGCCATCGGGAGCCGTCTTCGGACGAGCAGATAACCGAGGCCGAGGCCGCTCAGGTTGAGGAGGGCGACGGCGGTGGCACGCAGGGCGTCCGGTGGAGCGGGCGGCGGACTCGACGGCATGGGCGGGACGAAGACTCCCGGTCCCGGGAAGCCGCGGTCAGGCGGTCCGTGGTCCGGTGGTTGCTGGTTCGGTGGTTGCTGATTCGGGCCGTACGCGTCCCCGGACATGGCGGCTCCCCCATTGCTGCCGAATCCTCATCAATTGACAGCGTACGGCCAAACTTGCGCATTCGACAGGCCCCCGCCGCCCGGTCACGCCGGGCTCACCTCCCCGGGATCTCCTGCTCGGCCCAGATGATCTTGCCGTCCCCGGTGTGTCGGGCGCCCCAGCGGTGGGCGAGCTGGGCCACCAGGAAGAGGCCGCGGCCACCCTCGTCGGTGCTGCGGGCGTGCCGCAGCCGGGGCGCGGTACTGCTGCCGTCGGCGACCTCGCAGGTCAGCCGGGAGTCGCGCAACAGCCGCAGCGTGATGGGTGGTTCGGCGTACCGGATGGCGTTCGTGACCAGTTCGCTGACGATGAGTTCGGTGGTCGTCACCAGCTCGTCGTAGCCCCAGGTGAGCACCTGGTGCACCGCCTTGGCCCGGACCTCCCCGACGGCGGCCGGGTCGACGGGTACGTCCCACGAGACGACGTGGTCGATGCCCAGGGCGTGGGTGCGGGCCAGCAGCAGGGCGATGTCGTCGGGCTGGGGGACGGGGACCAGGCGCTGCACGGCCGACGCGCAGAGCGATTCGAGGTCGGCGTCGGGGACCGCCAGGGCGGCGCGCAGGCGGGACATGCCCAGCTCGACGTCGCGGTCGGCGCCTTCGATGAGGCCGTCGGTGTAGAGGCCGAGGAGGCTGTTCTCGGCGAGTTCGATCTCGGTGGCCTCGAAGGCCATGCCGCCGAGCCCGAGCGGCGGCCCGGCGGGCATCTCGGGGAACCGGACCTGGCCGTCGGGCGCCACGACGACCGGCGGCGGGTGACCGGCCCGGGCCATGGCGCACCGCCGGGTCACCGGATCGTAGACGGCGTACAGACAGGTCGCTCCGACGAACGTGGCCGTGCTGACCTCGGAGGCCGTGCCCGAGTTCTCCTCCTCCCCCAGCCGCAGCACCAGGTCGTCGAGGTGGGCGAGGAGTTCGTCGGGAGGCAGTTCCATGTCGGCGAGGGTCTGCACGGCGGTGCGCAGCCGGCCCATGCTCGCCGCCGCGGTGAGGCCGTGGCCCACCACGTCGCCGACGACCAGGCCGACCCGGGCGCCGGACAGCGGGATCACGTCGAACCAGTCGCCGCCGACCCCGTCGGTCGCGTCCGCCGGCAGGTAGGAGGAGGCCACGTCCAGGGCCGTACCACCGGTCAGGGCCTGGGGCAGCAGGCTGCGCTGGAGGGTGACGGCCGCGGTGTGCTCCCTCGTGTAGCGGCGGGCGTTGTCGACGCAGACGGCGGCCCGGGCGACGAGTTCCTGGGCGAGCAGGACGTCGTCAGCCTGGAAGGGGGCCGGGTTGAGCGAGCGGGCGAAGGTGGTGAGGCCCAGGGCGGTGTTGCGCGCCCGCATCGGGACCGAGATGAGCGAGTGCAGTCCGAACTCCCGGATGCGGGCCGCCCGCGCGGGCTGCTCCGTGACCCACAGAAGGTCCTCCGGGTCGAGTTCCGGGATGAGGATCGGCTCTCCCTTGATGAGCAGGTCGAGGCCGTGCGGCGGCGGCAGGAAGTCCACCTTGTCGCCGACCTGCGCCACGGCCTCGGGGTTGCCCTCGCGGACGGTCCGCAGCGCGGCGCGCCGCATCGCGGGTCTGGCCGGCGCCGGCCCCGCGTCGGTCAGCCAGGTGCCGTGGCCCTCGGTACTGAGGACGGGCTCCAGGAGGTCGACGATGACGAAGTCGGCGAACCGGGGTACGGCGAAGTCGGCGAGTTCCTGGGCGGTGCGCAGCACGTCGAGGGTGGTGCCGATGCGGGTGCCTGCCTCGTTGACCAGGGACAGCAGCTGGCGGGCGGCCCACCGCTCGGTGACGTCGGAGACCAGGTAGCAGACGCCGGTCACGGAGTCGTCGGGGCCCACGAGGGGGAAGAAGGAGGTGGAGTAGGCGTGCTGGCGGTGCGGATCGGACCAGCTCCAGCCGATGTACTCGTAGTCCGTGACCGGTTCCCGGGTCGTCAGCACCTCGCGCATCAGGCTCTCGAGGGTGGTCGCCTGCAACCCGGGCAGCAGTTCGCTCAGCCGCCGGCCCAGGCGCTGCTCGCGGGGCACTCCGCCGAACTGCTCCAGGGTGTCGTTCAGCCACACGTAGCGCAGGTCCAGGTCCATCACGGCCATGCCGATCGGCGAGCGGGTGAGGAACCCGTCGAGGACGGACCGCCCCATCGGCCACTGGGGCCGCTGCTCGCGTGCCGAGAGCAGGAAGCACTCCTCGTCGCCGATCCGGAAGGACGCGGAGACCCGCAGGTCGACCAGGATGCTGCGGCCGTCGCGGTGCCGCAGCGGCACGAGTCCGCTCCAGCCCATTCCGGAGCGGCAGCGCTGGGCGACGCCGGCCGCGCGGGCCGGGTCGGCGCGCATGGCGAGCAGCCGCGCCGCGGGGCAGCCGGTCACCTTGGCGGACGGATGCCCGAGCAGGGCCTCGGCGGCGCGCGTCCAGCCGACCACGGCACCCGCGGCCGACACGACCGCCGCCGCGTCGCTGGACGCGTCGAGGAGATCGCGTGGGCCCACGGAGGCCGGCGCGTCGACGTCTCTTCGCGGAGAAACCATTGGCTACATCCTCTACGTACCCCCATGTTCCTGCTTGTCCGACCGCTGCGCACGGCCCGTGGGGAATCCGGGTGACCGGGACGGGCCGGGGCCGGGGCCCGCAGCGGGGTACCCGTTCCGGAGTTGGGCGAGTTGCGGGGCGGGGGCAGCATGGAAGTGCCGTGGCGGCCGCGTGGGCATCGGCCCGGCGGCCGGTGGAGGTGGTTGACGGATGGTTGCGGATTCCCTGGGGACCGGTGGTGCCGACGGCTCCGGTGGTGAGCACGGACGCGGAAGGCTGCGTCCGACCGGCCTGCTGGACGTGCTGAGCGTGGCCGCGGTGGCGCTGGACTCCCAGGGCCGGATCGTCTTCTGGACCCCGCAGGCCGGGGAACTGTTCGGATACTCGGCCGAGGAGGCCCTGGGCCGGTACGCGGCACGTCTGCTGGTCGACCCGGAACATCTGCAGGCGGCCGTGAGCCTCTTCACGGAGGTGCTGGAGACCGGCCGGGCCTGGGCCGGCGCCTTCCCGGTCCGGCACAAGGACGGCGGCAGCCGCCTGATGGAGTTCCGCAGCATGCGGCTGCTGGACGACCTCGGGGACGTCTACGCCCTGGGGATCGTCGCCGACCACAACCTGCTCCAGCGGGTGGAGACCGACCTGGCGCTGTGCGAGCGCCTGATCAACCAGTCCCCGATCGGCCTGGCCCTGCTCGACCCCGACCTGCGCTACCTGCTGGTGAACCCGGCCCTGGAGCGGATCGACGGCATCCCCGCCGAGGAGCACATCGGGCGGCATCTGCGGGAGACACTGCCGCTGCCCGACATCGACACGGTGGAGTCGGCGCTGCGCCAGGTGCTGACCACCGGTACACCGCTGCTCGACCAGTACCACGTGGGCCGGCCGTCCGCCGATCCGGACCACGAGCACGCCTGGTCGCTGTCGTTCTACCGGCTGGAGGACCCCGCCGGCCGGATCCTGGGCGCGGCGACCTCGGTCGTCGACGTCACGGAGCGGCATCGCGCGGCGGCCGAGGCCGACCGGGCCCGCCGGCGGCTCGCGCTGATCGCGGACGCCTCGGCGCGGGTGGGCACCTCGCTGGAGGTGGAGCGCACGGCCGCCGAACTGGCCGAGGTCGCCACCCCGGTCCTCGCGGACGTGGTCGCGGTGGACGTGCTCGACTCGGCGCTGGCCCTGCGCCGCTCACGCCGCCCGGACAACGGCCCGGAGCTGTTCCGTGCCCTCGCCCTGAAGGCGGCGCATCCCACGGTGGCCCTGCGGGCCGCCGACTCACCCGGTGATCTGGCGGCCTACGAGGGTGACCGCCTGGTGACGCTGTGCGTGCACACCGCACGGCCGGTCCTGGTCCCGCACGTCGGCGCGCACGACCTGCCGCGGATCGCGCGCAACGCGGCGGCGGGCGAGCTGCTGGCGCAGGCCGGTGTCCACTCGTACCTGGCCGTGCCCCTCATCGCCCACGGCGAGGTGCTGGGCGCCCTGGACCTCAAGCGCACCAGCAATCCGCTGCCGTTCGACGAGGACGACGTGGTCCTCGCCAGCGAGCTGGCCGGGCGCGCCGCGGTCGCCATCGACAACGCCCGCTGGTTCCAGAGCGTCCGCAACACCGCCCTCACCCTGCAACGCAGTCTGCTCCCCGACCATCCGCCGCACCACACGGGCCTGGAGCTGGCCTCCCGCTACCAGCCCGCGCAGGCGACCAGCGAGGTGGGCGGTGACTGGTACGACGTGATCCCGCTGGCGGGCGACCGGACCGCGCTGGTCGTCGGCGACGTCATGGGCAACGGCATCGACGCGGCCGCCACGATGGGCCGGCTGCGCACCGCCACCTGCGCGTACGCGGACCTGGAGCTGCCGCCTGCCGCCGTGCTCCAGCACCTGGACAAGATCACCTGCGATCTGGAGCACTACATCGTCACCTGTCTGTACGCGGTGTACGACCCGCACACCAGGCGCTGTGAGATGGCCAACGCGGGTCACATGCCGCCCGCGCTGGTCCACCCGGGCGCGGCGCCGACCCTGCTGGAGCTGCCGGCCGCCGCCCCGCTCGGCGTCGGCGGCATCCCGTTCGAGACCAGGTCCGTCGAGCTGGCCGAGGGGGATCTGCTGGTCCTGTACACGGACGGCCTGGTGGAGACCCGCCGGCATCCGATCGACGACCGCCTCGACGTCCTGCTCGGTTTCCTCGAGGAGCCGTGCCGGCCGCTGGAGGAGATCTGCGACCTGCTGCTGCACGGTCTGCGCCACCCCGACGACCACGACGACGTGGCGCTGCTGGTGGCGCGGGCGCTGTAGCCCCGTACACCTACGGGGTGCCGCAGCAGTCGGTGCGGCAGAAGCAGGACGCCGTGATCGGCACGTCGGCGTTCGCGGCGGCGAGTTTCAGCTGCTGGGCCACGATCCGGGCCTCGCCGTCCTTGCCGAGCCGCCGCAGGCATTCGTGGAAGCCGTGCAGGGCCCAGACGTTGCCCGGGTGCTGCAACGGCCGGGGCAGGGTGTCGTCCAGGCCGAGGTCGGCCCGGTAGACCGCCTCGGCCTCGGCGACGCGGCCGCGTTCGAGGAGCAGGGCGCCGTAGGCGTGCCGGGTGGGCTGCATCCAGCCCCAGGGTTCGTCGTAGGGGAGGTTGTCGTCCAGGTCGACCGAGTGCCTCAGGGCGCGGAAGGCGGTGTCGAAGTCGCCCTTTCGGTAGGCGAGTTCGCCGTCGAGCAGCGCGGCGGCGACGGCCAGGAGGTCGACACAGGTGTTGTTGAAGAGCGTGCGGGTGCCGGGGACCGCGGCCACGGCGTCCCGGAACCGGGCGCGGTCCGTCTCGGCCTCGGTGATCCGGCCGGTCGCGGAGTGTGCGACGCCGCGCGCGTAGTGCAGCATCGCGGTGCTCACGCAGTACAGCACGGGGTCGGCGGGCAGCGGCAGCCGCAGGATGTCGTCCCAGCGGCCGAAGCGGATCAGGACGTGCACCCGCATCGCCAGGAAGCCCTCCAGCCAGTCGGCCATCGGCGGACTCGGGACGCGCAGCAGGTCCTCCGGGACGGCGGCTTCGAGCAGTTCGGCGGTGGCGAGGGCGTCCCGGAGGCGGCCCAGGAACATCGCGCCGTAGATCCTGAAGTGCAGGTTGTGGCAGCGGTACAGGGTGTAGAAGTTCATGGCGCCGGCCCGCGCGTGGTACTTCTCGTCGGCGGCGACGGCCGCGGTGTTGTCGGAGACGACGCGCCGGTAGTCGCCGCAGAGGACCTCCAGGTGCGAGGGCATGTGCCGCAGGTGCCCGGCGTCGGGGACGAGGTCGCGCAGCCGGTCGGCGACGGGCAGCGCGGTCTCGGGCGTGGGCGACATCTCCATCAGGTGGATGTAGAGGTGCAGCAGGCCGGGGTGCCGGGTCCCCGCCCCGGTGGCGAGGGCCCGCTCCAGTACCGCCCTGGCCTCCTGCGTGCGGGCGCCGTCGGCCGGTTCCCCGGTGCGGATGTCCCAGAGCCGCCAGGGGGTGAGGTTCATCAGGGCGTCGGCGTGCAGGGCCGCCATGTCGGGGTCGTCCGGCGCCAGGTCGTAGGCGGCGCGCATGCTGTCGGCGTAGTCCGTGTTCCACACCGAGCAGGCCGCCGGGTCGTCCGGGGCGGCGGCCCGTGGGTAGCGGGCGCGCAGGGCCGACACGAGGGCGCGCTCCACGGGGGTCGCACGGGCGGCCTTGGCATGGGCGCGCTCCACCGCGGCGTGGGTGCGCTCCACCGTGCGGGCGAGGTCCCGTTCGTCGAAGAACTCCCACGGCTTGTTGTAGTTGGGGCCGAGGGCGTAGGCCACGCCCCAGTCGGCCATGGCGCAGTCCGGGTCGGCCGCGCCGGCCGCCTCGAAACAGCGCACGGCCTCCTCGTGGTTGAAGGCGTAGGTCCAGTTCAGCCCCCGGTCGAACCAGGTCTGCGCATCGGGGGACGACGTCGTGACACGCCGGCTGTGACTGCCCAGGTCGTAGTAGTCCACGGTGGCGAACCTATCGACGCGAGGGATCCGGCGGATCCCCGTTCATCCGAAGTCATGAGAGTGGCGCGGCGGTTGACGGGCCGCCGCGCCACCGGTGCCACTGCTTCCTCAGGGTGCGACCGCGCGGCCGGTCTGGGCGGAGATCCGTCCGGGGCACAGCCCCTTGGCGGTCAGGGTCCCCGCGATGCGCGGGATCGCGGCCAGGGTGTTGGCCGGCCACTCGTGCATCAGGATGATCTGGCCGTTGGTGAGCCGGGAGACGGCCTGCACGATGGCGTCGGTGCTCGCGCCGTTCCAGTCCTGCGAGTCGACGTCCCAGATGATCTGGGTCAGCCCGTACTTGGCCTCGACCGTGCGCACGGTCGCGTTGGTCTCGCCGTACGGCGGCCGGAACAGGGTCGGTGTCCCGCCGCCGGCGGCGGCGATGGCGGACTGGGTGCGGGAGATCTCCGAGTCGATCCCCGCCTGGCTCTGCTGGGTCAGATGCGGGTGGGTGTAACTGTGGTTGCCGATCCACATGCCCGCGCCGGCCTCGGCCCGGACCTGCGCGGGGTAGGCGGCCGCGTACTGGCCCTCGTTGAACAGGGTGGCCCGCAGCCCGTTCGCCCGGAGGGCGCTGAGCAGACCCGGGGTGTGGGCGTCGGACGGCCCGTCGTCGAAGGTGAGGCCCACGTAGCCGGCGCAGGTGGCCGCGTGCGACGGGACGGCGCCGACGGTGAGGGTGCCGGCGGCGGCCAGGGCGACGGCGGCGGCCGCCAAGGGGCGTGCGGAGCGTTCCGCCAGGGTGCCCATCACGCCACCGTGATGGAGGAGCTGCCGCTGCTCTGGTAGCCCTCGGTCGCGAGGATCTGGTAGTAGCTGAAGTTGCCGAGGGGCATGCCGGCCCTGGCCCAGGCGTCGAAGTGGTTGCCGGTGGTGATGGTGCCGCCGGTCCGCTTCGACTGGCGGACGCTCCAGTACTGGTTGAATGTCTTGTTGCCCTCGACCGACGGCGCGTTGTACCGGGTCGTGAGGTAGATGTCGTAGGTGCCGCCGTCGCTGGTGACGCTGCCCTTGTAGGCTCCGGTGGGCCGGTAGGTGCCCCAGTTGTCGACGATGTAGTACTCGACGAGCGGGTTCGAGGTCCAGCCGTAGAGGGACAGGTAGCCGTTGCCGGAGGGGCTGAAGCTGCCGGAGTAGGTCACGTTGCGGCGGGCTCCGGTGCTCCAGCCCTTGCCGCAGACGAAGTTGCCGGTGTTGCGCCAGCTGGCGCCGTAGTTGCCGCCGGAGCCGAGGGTCATGGAGACCGTGCCCTGGGCGTCCGTCCAGAAGGAGTAGTAGTAGCCGCCGTTGGAGCCGGTCTGGTTCGTGGTGACGACGGTGGCGGCGCGGGCGGTGCCGGGCAGGGCGAGCCCGGCGGCGGCGCCCAGCAGCAGGGCGCCGGCGCTCCGGCGGGTCAGTGCGTGGTCGAGCGGGTTCATGCGGTGCCTCCTCTGTGGCCTGTGCGGGTTGCTGCGGGTGTGACTTGGTGGGGAGTGTTGGTCTGCCCATGCCAGCTGTCAACAGTTTCGGTGATTATTTCGAAACCTTCGTTCTACCGCCGTGGTCATACATGCAGCTCACCGCGTTAGCTCTGGACCACGGGATCTACATAGTCGACAATCGGCCATCCGAAGATCCAGTGTGCGCGTTTGAAAATCTCGAATGTTTCGGAATCGAATGCGAATGGTGCTGCCGGAACATGCCGCCGAGCGGAGCAATCACGGGCGGTTTCCACCGGGGCGAGCGAGGCTGGTCGTCTTGTCGAGATGCGTAGGCCAGGAGTTCCGGGTGAGGCACGACGGTGGCAACCCAGCACTGCCCGCACCTCCCGCGTGGATGCGCTGGCTTCCCGTCCTGTACGTCGCCGGGGTGCTGGTGCTCGAGCCGATCACCCCCGCGTCGTGGCCGGTCAGCTTCGCGCTGATCGCGCTGCCCCTGGTGACCGCCTTCGCCCATGCGGCGGTCGCCGTCGCCGGCACCACCGTCTTCGCCGTCGGCTTCGAGATGCTGCTGGCCGGCACCCCGTGCTGCGCGGGCCGCTCCGTCGGCTACCTCTGGGAGCGGCACTACGTCGCCGTCTACGCGTGCACGGCCCTGGTGGGCGCCCTGGGGACGGTCCTGGCGGCGCACCGGATCCGCCGCGAACGCACCCTGGCCGACGTCCGGTTCGTGGCCGAGATCGCGCAACGCGTCCTGCTCCGGCCGGTGCCGCACCGGATCGGCGACCTGCTGCTGGAGAGCTTCTACCTGTCCGCCGCCGCGGAGGCCCGCATCGGCGGCGACCTCTACGAGGCGGTCCCCACCGCCTACGGGGTACGGCTGCTCATCGGCGACGTGCGCGGCAAGGGGCTGCTCGCGGTGGAGACGGCGGCCGCGATGCTGGGGGCGTTCCGCGAGGCCGCGCACGACGAACCCGACCTGCACGCACTGGTGGAGCGGGTGGACGTCAGCATGTCGCGCAGGGCCGACCGGCTGGGCGGCCACGAGACGGCCGAACGGTTCGTCACCGCCGTCTTCGCCGAGATCCCCGGTGACGAGCGGGTCGTACGCGTCCTCAACTGCGGTCATCCGCCGCCGCTGCTGATCCGTCCCGGCGAGGTGCGCGAGCTGGACCGGGGCCGGCCGGGGCCGCCGTTGAACCTCGGCATGCTGATCGGGGACCCCTACCGCGTGGACACCTACGCCTTCGGCCCCGGTGACCAGCTACTGCTGTACACGGACGGCGTCACGGAGACCCGGGACCCGGACGGCGTCTTCTACCCGCTGTTGCAGCGGCTGCGCTCCTGGGGCCCGATGCCGCCGCCGGAACTGCTGGCCCGGCTCCACCGGGATCTGCTCGACTACAGCCACGACCGGCTGCGGGACGACACCGCCGCCCTCACGGCGTTCCTGCTGCCCGAACCGAGCGGCTGACGCCCCCCTTCGGACTGCTCGTGGAGCGGCCCGTCGGACGCCGGACATGGCTGGACCTTTCCGCCCGGGCGGTACCGGAAACCCACTGGACCGACTGTCAGGGGTGATCCCTACCATGTGACCTCAAGACAACCATGCGATCGGCCCGTCGGATGCGTGCCGGTCGGGGTCGCCGATGCCAGGGTCCGCTCCCCGGGCTGCGGTGATCTTCCTACTCAGGAGGACCTTCCGCATGTTCCGACGAATTGGCAGTGCCGTCGTCCGACATCCTGTCTGGACGATCGTGGCATGGCTGATAGCGGCGGTGGCGATCGTCGCCACCGCCCCGAGCCTGCCCTCGAACAGCGACGAGAGCAGCTTCCTGCCCAAGAGTTACGAATCGATCAAAGCGGCCGACCTCCAGGGGAAGGCGTTCCCCAGCGCCTTCACCCCGTCCGCGATCGCCCTGTACCAGCGCACCGACGGCGGCAGGCTCACCGCCGCCGATCTGAAGGACGTCTCCCGGATCACCACCGAACTGGGCGGCAAGCACATCGACCAGGTCCAGAAGGTCGTCCCCGGCCAGCCGTCCAAGGACGGCAAATACACCATGACCCTGGTCCAGATGGACAGCAAGAACGCCGGTCAACCCGTACAGGCGGACGCGGCCAAGGTGTTGCGCGACGACGTCAAGCAACTGACCAAGGGCACCGACCTGGAGGCCAGGCTCGGCGGCTCGGCCGCGCAGGCACTGGACCAGCAGGACTCGTCCAAACGCGGTGAGGCGCTGATCGGCATCGGCACCTTCCTGATCATTCTGGTGACCCTGCTGATCATCTTCCGGGCGCCGATCCTCGCGGTCCTGCCGCTGATCACGATCGGCCTGGTGTCCGCGATCGCCAACGGACTGATCGCCTACGCCACCAAGCTGTTCGGTCTACAGGCCAACAGTTCCGTCTCGTCGATCCTGATCGTCGTTCTCTTCGGTGTCGGCACGGACTACTTCCTGTTCCTGATGTTCCGCTACCGCGAACGCCTGCGCGCCGGCGACGAACCCAAGGAGGCCATGGTCAACGCGGTGGCCCGGGTCGGCGAGGCCATCGCCTCGGCGGCCGGCGCGGTCATCATCGCCTTCCTCGCGCTGGTCCTGTCGACGCTGGGCTTCCTCAAGCAGATGGGCCCGGCGCTGGCCATCGCGGTCTCCGTGACGCTGATCGCGGGGCTGACCCTGATCCCGGCCGTCGTCTCGCTCATCGGCCCGAAGGTGTTCTGGCCCTCCAAGTCCTGGCAACGCGAGCCGGAGAACGCCCGGTTCGCGGCCCTCGGCCGTGGTGTGCAGCGCCGTCCGGCACTGACCGCCGCGGTCTCCGGCATCGTCCTGGTGGTGCTGTCGCTGGGCACGCTCGGCTACCACGCCACGTTCGACCTGGCGTCGGGCTCGATGCCCAAGACCAAGGAGTCCATGGTCGTCCAGGACGAGCTGCAGAAGGCGTACTCGGCCGGTGCCGCCGCACCCACCGACGTCTACCTGTCCAGCACCGGCGGCAAGCCGCTGGACAGGTCCGCGTTCGACGCGTACGCGCGCAAACTCGGCGCCGTGGACGGTGTCGCCAGTGCCCGGCTGAACCAGCTCAACAAGCCGGGCACCACGGCGGACTTCACCGTCACGCTCAAGTACGAGGCCTCCACGGACAAGGCGATCGACACGGTGGGCCGGGTGCGGGACGTCGCGCACGCCAGTGCTCCCGAGGGCACCGAGGCGGTGGTCGGCGGCATGTCCTCGATCTACAAGGACATCGACTCCGCGGTGAACCACGACTACCGGACGGTGTTCCCGGTCGCCGCCCTGCTGATCATGGTGATCCTCGGACTGCTGCTGCGCAGTGTGGTCGCGCCCTGGTACCTGATCGCCTCGGTGGGCCTCGGCTTCGGCGCCACGCTCGGCGCGACGGTCTGGATCTTCCAGGACGCGCAGAACAAGCCCGGGCTGATGTTCATGCTCCCGGTGATCATGTATCTGTTCGTGGTCGCCATCGGCACGGACTACAACATCCTCATGATCGCCAGGCTGCGCGAGGAGGCCCGGGAGGGCCGGGAGCCGCGCGAGGCGGCCGGGATGGCGCTGCGGCACGCCGGACCGACGGTGGCGGCGGCGGGCTTCATCCTGGCGGCGACCTTCGCCACGATGATGCTGGCCGGGAACTCGCTGCTCACGGAGATGGGCTTCGCGGTGTCCTTCGGCATCGCGGTGGCCGCCTTCGTGATGGCGATGTTCTTCACCCCGAGCCTCACCGCGCTGATCGGTCACGCGGCCTGGTGGCCGGGCCATGCCGACCGGGCGCGGCCGGGGACGGACGGTGGCGCCTCCCCCGCCGCGGACGAGTACCAGACCGCGGGACGGCGCGGCTGACGGCACCGCGGGGCAACGGACAGCGGGGGCCGGCGGGCCGTGCGGCCCGCCGGCCCCCGCCCTTCCTCGGCTGTGCCATGAGGCAGCCGTGCCCCGAGGCCTACGCGGCCAGTGCGTGACCGGGGTGCAGGACGACCTTGGTGTAACCCTCGACCCGCTGGTCGAACTTCTCGTACGCGCCGGGTGCCTCCTCCAGCGGCAGTTCGTGGGAGACCACGAAGCTGGGCTTGGCCCGCCCCGCGATGATCAGGTCGCGGAGCTGCCGGTTGTACTGCTTGACGTTGCACTGCCCGGTGCCCATCCGCTGGCCCTTCTCGAACATCCTGCCGATGGAGACCAGGAGCTGGCCGTGCTTGGCGTGCTCGTCGGGTCCGCCGGGGTCGGACGGGACGTACAGGCCGGGTATGCCGAGCATGCCGGTCGGCCGTACCGTCTCGACGAGGGTGTTGAGGACCACGGCGGGTTCCTCGTGGCTCGCGTCGTGCGCCTGGGCCTGGTAGCCGACGGCGTCGACGCCCTTGTCGGTGCCCTCACCTCCGGTCTGTTCCTTGATCTGCTCCGCCGGGTCGCCCTGGGTGAAGTCGATCGGTATCGCGCCGATCTCCTCCGCCTTGGCGAGCCGCTCCGGTACCCGGTCGACCGAGAACACCTTGGCCGCGCCGCGCAGCAGCGCGGAGTAGGCGGCCATCAGCCCGACCGGCCCCGCGCCGAAGACGGCCACGCTCTCGCCGGGGATCACCTGGGCGAGTTCGCAGCCGTGGTAGCCGGTCGGGAAGATGTCGGCGAGCAGGACGAAGTCGGTCTCGAATTCGTTGCCCGGCGGCAACTTCAGGCAGTTGAAGTCGGCGAACGGTACCCGCAGCAGCTCCGCCTGGCCGCCCTTGTAGGGGCCCATGGCCACATAGCCGTAGGCTCCGCCGGCGAAGCCCGGGTTCACCGTGAGGCAGAATCCGGTCTTCCCTGCCAGACAGTTCTTGCAGAAGCCGCAGGCGACGTTGAAGGGCATGACGACCCGGTCGCCCTGGGACAGCGAGGCGACACCCGAGCCGACCTCCTCCACGATGCCGAGGTTCTCGTGTCCGAAGACGATGCCCGACTCCGCGGCCGTGCGGCCCTCGTACATGTGCAGGTCGGACCCGCAGATCGCGGTGGATGTGACCCGTACCAGCACGTCGTTCGGGTGCTGGATGCCTGGATCGTCGACGTCCCTGACAGCGACGCTGAAGGGCTTCTCGTAGACAACGGCTTTCACCTGGTTCACCTCCGCGTCGAACGCCACGAGGCAGGGCCCCAGGTAGGTCAGTGCCGCAACCTTGGGCGCTCTTGTTTCACCATCGGATACTTCCAGAAAACGCCGGTACGGCACCCGGTGCAACCAGACGGGCGGCCCGGCGTGGGAAGACCGTGATCGCCCGCCTGGCGGGGGCGGCGGACCGGACACCGGCGTGGCCGGCGCACCCGGCCGACCGTACGCTTCAAAGCGGCCGCTCAGCGGCGGAACAGCCGCACCTCCGGGTAGCCGTCCGGCAGTTCGGCCTCGTCGCGGCCGCGCAGCCATCGGTCGAAGAACGCGGTGAGACAGGCCCGTTCGACGAGGATCGCGCGGGTCGGGGCGACGGTGCCGACGTTCCGGACGACCGTCGCGCGGGGCAGGCCCAGTTGGCGGGCGAGCTGCGGGATCGTCGTCTCCGCGTCGGTGAAGGTGGCGTGTCCGGCACCCCGCAGGGTCAGGCCGGCGCCGGGTCCGCGGCTGTGCCGCCACAGGGCGTTCCAGGACGGCACCGTGCTCAGGTCGTTGCCGTCCTTGCCGACCAGCAGGAAGGGACGGTCCAGTCCGTCCGCCGCGACACCGGACAGGTGGCCCTGGTCGCTGTCCTCCTGGACGTAGGCGAGTACGCCGTCGAAGTTCGCGCCGGCCGCGATGCGCGGGTCGTCGTGCATGGCCTGGAAGGCGGTGAAGCCGCCGGCCGAGTGCCCGAACATGCCGATCCGGGTCCAGTCCGGAACGCCGCGCAGCTCCCCGGGCAGCACCCGCGGCAGCTCGTCGAGCAGGAAGCGGGTGTCCGCGACGCGGACGGCCACCGTCTTCTCCAGGAGCGCCCTGATGCGGCCCTCGTCCGGGTAGGCCTTGGCGAACTCCGCCGGCAGCACGGTGCGTTCGACGCGGCCGCCGGGGAACTGCACGGCCGAGGCGTCGTACGTGTGGTCGAGGGTCACCACCACATGGCCCCGTGAGGCGAGGTCGTCGCCGAGGGTGGTGCCCAGGGAGCGGGGGTCGCCGGCGCCGGGTGAGTAGCAGACCACCGGGTACGGGCCCCGGTCGCGGTCGGCCGGGGCGCCTTCGTGGGCGTGGGTACGGGTGGCCGCCCAGTCGACCCGGTCGCCGGGCACGTCGGTGAAGTTGTTGACGGCGGCGAAGCCGGCGGCCTCGCCGGGAAGCAGCTGCGGTGCCCTCGGGTGACCGTCGACGGCCCGTGCCGGGTAACGGATGCTGATCATGAGCTCCCGGTACGGCTGTGCCGGGAACCAGGGATCGGCGCGTGTGGTGTCGACGAGCCGCACGGAGACCGTCCCCACCGGGTGCGGACCGCTGGGAGGGGGCAGGGTCAGCCGTGCCCGTCCGGCCCGGCGCGGCGCTGCCGACGCGCCGCGGGCGGAGGCGGCGCACAAGCCTGCGGCGGCGAAGGCCGACAGGACGGCGGCGCGGCGAGTGAGCAAGGGGGCCTCCTTGTGGATGTCTTTTGTGCAGGTCTCTCTTGTGCAGGTCCTTTCCCTCGCAGCTTCGCCGACCGTGACCCCCCACGGCCATCCGGCGGACCGGTCTGTGCACCGGGGGGTTAGCCGTACCACGGGTGTCACCGGAGCCCGCCCGCCGTACCGATTCGTCTCGCCGGGCGAGCGAAAGTGCGGGCGGCAGCGTGGATGCCCCGGAGGGAACCGGGTACCCGGGCGCCGTGGCAAAGCGATCCGAACACTCCGAACCCAACGAGAAGGACAGAACGGCCCCGACCCTCACGGACGAGGTGCTTGAGCAGGTCGGGAAGCGTGCCGCCCGGGAGGACGCCGATCAGGGCGCGCCCGAACGTGCGGCAGACGGCGACCCGATCACGCCGAGCACCGGGGCCGACACGAGGACAGCTCGGGGCCGCCGGTCCGCGCCCCGGGAATAAGCCGCTCGCGACGAGGAGGAACAGATGAGCACGGTCAAGGAAGCCGTGGACGTCGGCGTCCCGCTCCACACGGCCTACAACCAGTGGACCCAGTTCGAGGACTTCCCGAACTTCATGGAGGGTGTCGAGGAGGTCAGGCAGCTCGACGACCGGCACAACCACTGGACCACCAGCATCGGTGGGGTACGGCGCGAGTTCGACACCGAGATCGTCGACCAGCTGCCGGACGACCGGATCACCTGGCGGGCCACCGACGGTGACACCCGACAGCGGGGAACCGTCCGCTTCGAGTCCCTGGACGACGCCCACACCAGGGTGGAGCTCACGATGGACGTCGAGCCCTCCGGGTTGGCCGAGAAGGGCGCGGACGCGCTCGGCATGATCGACCGGCGGGTCAAGGGCGATCTGCGGCGCTTCAAGGAGTTCATCGAGCAGCGCGGCACCGAGAGCGGTGCCTGGCGTGGCCGGGTCCGGCCCGGTGAAACCGGCGGCCCGCTCTAGGAAGGGCCGCACACAACGCCCCCAGCCCCTCGCCGTCGGCGAGGGGCTGGGGGCGTTGTGTGCGGGGCGCTGTGTGGAGGGCCACTTGATTCGCCCATACCTCAGGGGGCCGACGCGGGATACCGTTTTGTCGGTTCCCGATCGGTTTCCCCTCAGGTGTCTCGGACGGTTGGCAGTGCTCGCAGATCTCTCTCCGCTCATCGCAGCGACGGCTCGCTGGCTCTCGGGCGCCTTCCCCGCCCACGGGGGTGCGTTCGCCGCCGCGCGCTGCGAGGCGCAGGTCAGGCAGGCGGTGACGGTGGCGGCCTGGCTGCGCTACCCGACCGCACTGGACGCCGGCCTGGTCGGTGTCGTGGGCTCCGGTGGTTCGGCGCGGCTCGACTGGGTGACCGGCGGCGACGCCGCTCACGACGCGGACGGCGCCTGGCGCAGCTGGGTGGACGAGGTGGTGGCGAGCTGGGCGGCCGAACTGCTCTGCGAGCCCGAGCTGGCCGGGCTCGCCGTCCGCGCGCTCGCCGACGGGGAGCACCTGGCCGGCGGGTCGGTCGACTTCCGGCGCCTGCTTCTGCCCGACGAGGACGACCGGCGGGCGGCGGCCCTGCTGCGCCATCCGGACCTGCTCGCCCCGGTGGCGCGACTGCACGCCGCCCAGCTGCACCGACGCCTCTCCCCCGACGACACCCCCGCCAGAACCTGAGCCCCGACCACGGCGCCCTCCCCGGCCTCCACGCCGACCGACGCGCCGGCCCCCACCCCGGCACGCACGACGACCGCCCCCTTGCCCCAGGGGCCTCCCCCCGCTCCCCCGGGCCCACCGGCCCGCCGACACACGCCCCAGCCCTCAAACCCACCCACCCCCCGACGCCCGGCCGGCCCGCCAGAACCCGCCGGACACGTCGGGGGCCGGTCCCGTGGATCTTGCCCGGGTCGGCGGCCCGGGTCTCAGGCCGCTGTCTCCAGGGCCTTCACGAGGGGGGCGTCGCCGTCGCGGGGACGGATCAGTACCGGTGCGTGGGGGCGTCGGATCCGTACGGCGAAGCCGGTCGCGATCGCGCCGGCGACCAGGAGACCGCCGCCCACCAGCGCTCCACGTGCACCGGCCGTCTCCATGAGGAGCCCGAGCAGCGGCGGTCCGCCGAGGCTCCACACGGTGCCGATGCTGCTCCAGATGCCGAGGACGCGCCCTCGCAGGTGCGCGGGCGGGTCGGTCTGGAGGACGGCCGTCATGGCGGTGTCGGAGACGGATTCCACCACCGCCATGGGCAGCACCAGCACCAGCAGCACGAGCAGTGAAGGGGACAGCCCCGCGACCGCCTGGAGCAGACCGCCGGCCGCCGCGAGGACACCCACCAGCCGTACCGACGGACGGCGCAGCCGGCCGCCGAGGACGGCCCCGACGATGCCACCCGCGGCGAGGACGGCCGATACGGTCCCGAACGCGCCCGCGCCCGCCGCGAGGGGGCCGGTGACGAGGACGGCCAGGGTGAGTCCGTAGTTGCGCCCGAAGACCGAGCTGATCGCGGACACGCAGGCCAGGGCGACCAGCCGGGGGCGGCGCGCGAAGAAGGCCAGTCCCTCGCGCACGGTCAGTTCGGAGTCGGGCGGCGTGGGCGAGGGCGCCGCCCGCGGGCCGGTGTCCCCCTCGCCCCGCGGGTCCCGCACCGGACGCAGGAACGGCACGACCGACGCCACGAACAGGAACGACAGTCCGTTGCCCAGGTACGCGGAGGCCGTGCCGAGGAAACCGACGGTCACCCCCGCAAGCGCGGTGCCGACCAGCCGTCCCGCGCTGTGCACGAGGGCGCCCACGCCGATGGCCGAGGGAAGGTCCTCGGCGGGGACCAGGTCGTTGCCCAGCAGGGCGCAGGCGGGCCCGTCGACGGTCGCGATGACGCCGGTCACCGCGGCCAGCAGGAGCAGGCCGGTCAGGTCGAGCCGGTCCAGGGCGACCAGGAGCGCCGTCGTGAAGGCCACGGCACCGAGGAGCGCCTGGCTCACGGCGACGGTGGTGCGGCGGGGCCAGCGGTCCACGGCCGCGCCGCCGAACACGCTGATGAACAGGGCCGGAGCGGCCTGCACGGACACGGACAGGCCGGTGGCGGCCGCCGATCCGGTGATCTGGAGCACGAGCAGGTTCTGCACGGTGAGCTGCATCCAGGTGCCCGCGTTGGACAGGAAGTTCGCGGCGGACCACCAGCGCATGCCGGTGTGGCGCAGTGACCGCCACGGCGAGCGCGAAGTGGCCTCGGGCGGCGGGGCAGGGAGGGTGACAGGAGCAGCAGAAGGCACGGCGGTACTCGGCAACCGGGAGGTGGGAGGGGACCGGCGGAGGCGAAGGGTGCCGGCTCCGCTGCGCGGCCGCTCCACCCGGTCGATCAGGCACCGCCATGGTGGCAGACCAGGTGCCCGGGGTGCGCTTCGCCGGTTCGCCCCGACGCCCGGTGCGCGCCCAATGTCCCGATGTGTCAGGGCATTTGGGTGCGAAGTGTGCTTGCTCACAGGGGCGTACGGGGACTCACGAAGGCACCCAGTCAGCTTCAAGACCTGAACCCGACTCGGACGCACCACAGCCCCTGACGCACGACGCCGGGGCCCGGCGTGCAGCACGCCCGTCGCCAAGCACATGAGCGACGGCGTCGAGGTCCTCAAGGCCGTCCAGGGCAGGGGCGTGCCCATCCAGATCGGGTACAACCGGCGTTTCG
>NZ_JBEYJU010000066.1:0-15053 GCF_040703965.1 Streptomyces sp. NPDC006655
GTTTGGTTTCTCGGGGGTATATGTCGGGGGTTGGGGGGGGGGGTGCGGGGGGGGGGGGGGGGGGGCCTTGGGGCGCCCCCCCCGGCCCCCCCACCCCGTGCGTCGAGCGTGCGTGCCGGGCGTCGCGACGCCGCGGAGATCCATCAGAAGGGCCCTAGACCTCGTAGTCCTCGCGCAGCGCGCCCAGCACGGTCTGCAAGACACATCCCTAGGTGGACACCCCGCGATGGCGGGCTTGCGGCGCCCGGTCTCCCGTACGGCTCTTGGAGACCGGACGCTCCGCGTTCGCCGAACGCGGTGACAGCCGCGCCATCATCCGGGAGATCACCCGGCGGGCCGCCGTCGCCCGCAGCCCGGTGATATGGAGCTGTCCGTCGAAGGAACAGCAGGTCATCGTCTCGATGCCCGGAGCCGCCGGGTCCGTACGAACGTCCCAGGCCACGTCGCGCGCAGGGACCAAGCCGGCGGCAGCACGCTGTGAAGGGCGATGCTGCCTAGACGAGCGCGTCGGGGGGAAGGACGATGGCCTTTCCGGAGATCGGCCCCGCGGCGGCTTCGGCATGCAGAGCCGGCAGGTCGGCCAGTGGCACCCGCCGGGCGATATCGACCCGCAGCACGCCGGAGTCGACCAGCGCCACCAGCTGCGCCAGCTGGGCGGCGTCACTGTTGACGAAGAGGTTGATACCGCGCACGCCGCGTTCCTCGTCGGACGGAGCGGGCATCCACACCGTCGTGTTCACCACGACACCGCCGTCGCGGACCACACCGGCCAGCGCGGCCAGCTGCGCCGGATCGACCGGCGCGAGGTTGAGCACGACGTCGACCGGCTCAGCCAGTTCGGGATGCCCGTGGCCGAGAACTTCATCTGCGCCGGCCGCCTTGACCCGCTCGCTGCTGCGCGGCCCGGCCGTGGCGATCACGTGGGCGCCGGTGTGCTTGGCCAGCTGTACGGCGTAGCCGCCGACCGCGCCACCCGCGCCGTTGACCAGCACCCGCTGGCCGGCGCTCAGCGCGGCGTGGTCGAAGAGGGCCTGCCAGGCGGTGAGGCCGACCAACGGCAGCCCGCCGGCATCGGCCAGCGAAATGCTCGTGGGCGCCGGCGTCAGGATCCCGGCCGGCGCGAGGACGTATTCCGCGGCCGCGCCAGCACCGGTCATCGGCAGGAATCCGACAACCCGGTCACCGACCTCGACGCCGCCCGCGTCCTCGCCCAGCGCGTCGACCGTGCCGGCGACATCGATGCCGGGGGTGTGCGGCAAAGCCACCGGAATGGGGCCCTGCATGAAGCCGGCACGGATGTTGCCGTCAACCGGGTTGAACGATGTCGCAGCCACCCGGATCCGGACCTCTCCGATGCCGGGGACCGGTTGTTCCACCTCCTCGTAGCGCAGGACGTCCGGGGTGCCGTACTCGTGGAAACGCACTGCCTTCATGGCAGGCCTCAACTTTCACAGTGCATGAGCTGATACAGATCTGGATCAGCTTGTGGCCGGAGCACGCTTCGCCTTCGAAACAATGCCTGGGGGTGCGGGAGAGCCGAAAACCGCTAAGGGGCGACAGCGGCCAGGAGCTGGAGCTTGTGATGGCTCGGGGAACCAGGCGTGGCGGTGAAGACCAGCAGCTGCTGGCACTGCTCGGGATCCACCAGCATCTCGGAGTAGAGCTCCAGTTCCCCCAGCTCGGGGTGCAGGTAACGCTTGAGGTCGTGGTGATGGGTCACCCCCACCTCGTGCAGCCGCCAGACCTCCGCGAACTCGGGACTGGCCTCGAGCAGAGCCGCGACGATCTCACCGGCCTTCCCCGTAGGATCGGCGGTGTAGGCGTCCCGGATCTCCGCGGTGAAGACCCTGCCCCGTACCGAATGATCCTCGACGGGGTACAGACCGCGCACCTGCGGATCATGGGTGAACCAGCGGTAGACCAGGTACCGGGACAGCCCCGAATACCGGGTGAAATCACCGAGCAGCGCAACCGCCGGACGCGTCTGCAGCAACGCCTCACCAAACCGTGACAGCACGATCGCGGGCACGTCCGACAGGCCGGTGACGATCCGCATCATCGTAGGACCAACATGGTCATCACGCACGATCCGCCGGGGCGCCGCGATCCCGCCGAGAGCGAAGAGATGGTCACGCTCGCTCAGGCTGAGCCGCAACGCCCGCGCCAGCGCCACGAGCATCCGCTCCGAGGGGGCCGGACCACGCTGCTGCTCGATCCGGCTGTAGTAGTCGGCCGACATACCTGCCAGCGCTGCCACCTCCTCGCGCCGCAGCCCGCCGGTGCGGCGCCGCTGCCCGCGAGGAAGCCCGACATCCTCCGGCTGCAGCACCTCACGACGCGCGCGAAGAAAATCCGCCAGCAACACCCGGTCCATCGTCCGACCTCCTCTGTTCGACACCCCCATCCTGGCGCGAACCGAAGACGGGATGAAGGCCGACTTTAACCGCGGACAAATTGTCCCTGGCTCAGCTTCTTCGGCTCGCCCGGCCTGCGCATCTGCCTGCTGGACGGGTACCGTCCCCAACACTCGGGCCACTGGCTCGAGACCTACCGGAGCGGCAGGGTGAGCTGCCGCCATCAGTCGCGTTCGTACTCGTCGGGCGGTACGCAGTCGAGGGCGGAGTGCTCGCAACCGCGAGGAGACCGGCATCCGGCCGGGCGACCTGTGCCTCACTCCGCAGTTCCTCGGGGCTCCGATCGACATCGACGTCCACGACATCGACGCCAACCCCGCCAAGGGCGAAGGCTCCCACCAGCATTTCGACTTCCGCTTCGTCTTCTACCTCGTGCCCGAGCAGCACCCCCGGCTCACCTTGCAGGACGAGGAGGTTGCCGGCGCCCGGTGGCTCGAGTTCGCCGACGTCAGGTCCCCGACCTTGCGTGCCAAGCTCCTGGACGCCCGCAACCAGGGCCTCGACGGGCAGCCAGAGCGCGTTAACGCCTCCGCTCTGATCCACGACGGCCACGGCTGCGCTTCTTCTTTCGCTGATGGGGCTTCGTCCAGCTGAAGTCTGCGGCCTCCGGTGGGAAGACGTTGACTTGGAGAACGCCACGATCGTCATTGCCAACACGCGCACGATGATGGGCAACCGGTACGTGGTGGAGAAGGACACCAATTCTCTCGCGGGTGAGCGGGATCTGCCGCTGCCGGCGTTGGTGCTGGGAGCCCTCAAGGCATTCCGGGCTCTCCAAGCCGAGGAGAGGCTCGCTCTGGGGGAGGCATACACGGTGTCGGGCTACGTGCTGGTGCACGAGGCGGGCGACGCCTTCACGATCAAGCAACTTCGCCGACGCGCGTACCGGCTTATGGAGCTTCTCGGGCTCCGTCGCGTCAGGCTCTACGACGCACGCTCGTCGTGTTTCACCTTCCTGGCCAACAACGGTGTCCCGGACCATATCCTCGCGCGATGGGCCGGACATACGAACGTAAAGACGGCCAAGCGGTGGTACGTCAAGCCGGATGTAGAAGATCTTCGCGGAGCCGCCACCACTTGGGATGGCCTGCACGGGGGCGCGGCGGAGGGGCAAGAGTGAGTCACGCGGACTATCAGCCGAGCGACTTGCGAGCCGTATGGCCAGCAGGATTGGGGCGAGGCGGATTCGGAGTCCGCTTGCTGTTTTTGGACCGGTGGCTGTAACTGAGAGCATCCGGCTACGGCCAAGCCTTCTACCAAGCGTTCACCGTGTGGTGTTCAAGCGGCTGTTGGGCAGGATTCCGGAAGGTTTCCAGGTGAGTCACGCCGAGCCTCGCCCGTGCCACCACACTCGATGCTGCAGTCCGAACCGCCTGGAGGTCGTGATCAAAGAGGAAAGCGTTGCTCGTAGCGACTGAAGGAGGCACGCGCCCGGAGGGCCGACTGCCGACACGGCCACGAGTACATGCCGGAGAAGGTATACCTGGGCTCTCGTCGGTAGGTCCGGCACTGCCGGAGCGGGGCAAGGCCCGCCAGGTCCCACCCCGGCGATGTGACATCTCGTGACAGATGAGAGGGTCAGGCGGGTGAGTGAGACGCCAGCGAACACCCTGCAATACCGCTTTGACGGGCCAGAAGACGCCCCGGTCCTGATCCTCGGTCCCTCACTGGGTACCACATGGCACATGTGGGACCGGCAGATCCCGGAGCTGACCCAGCAGTGGCGGGTCTTCCGGTACGACCTGCCCGGCCACGGCGGCGCGCCCGCGCACCCGGCCGGTTCCGTCGCCGAGCTGACCGCCCGGCTGCTGCTCACCCTCGACTCCTTCGGCGTACTGCACTTCGGCTACGCGGGCTGTGCGCTCGGGGGGGCCGTCGGCATGGAGCTGGCCCTGCGGCACCCGGAGCGGATCGCCTCGCTCGCGCTGGTGGCCGCCTCGCCCCGGTTCGGGACGGCGGACGAGTTCCGCCAGCGCGGGGTGATCGTGCGGACCAACGGTCTCGACCCGATCGCCCGGACCTCACCCGACCGCTGGTTCACCGGCGGTTTCGCCGCCGCGCAGCCCGCCATCACCGAGTGGGCCGTGCAGATGGTGCGCACCACCGACCCCGGCTGCTACATCGCCGCCTGCGAGGCGCTGGCCGGCTTCGACGTGCGGACGGAGCTCGGCCGGATCGGCGTGCCGACGCTCGTCCTGGTCGGCTCGGACGACCAGGTCACCGGCCCCGCCGAGGCCCGGACCCTGGTCGCCGGGATCCCGGACGCCCGGCTCGCGGTGGTACCCGGCGCCTCCCACCTGGTCCCGGTCGAGCAGCCCGCCGCCGTCACCGACCTCCTCGTCCGGCACTTCTCCACCGCCTGGCAGCCCGCCTTCGACTCCACCACCGGCCAGATGGCCGTCCCGGCCGCCCCCGCCCAACCGGTGCTCGGCGCCGGACCCCAGGTCGTGCTCCAGCCCGCGCCCCAGGTGGCACCGCAGGTCAAGCCGATCGCCGAGATCGCCCCGGCCGCCGCGGCGCCGCAGCCGTACGGCCGGCCCGACCCGTACGAGGCGGGGCTGAAGGTCCGCCGGGAGGTGCTCGGGGACGCGCACGTGGACCGGACGCTGGCGCAGGCCGACGAGTTCTCCGGGGACTTCCAGGACCTCGTCACCCGCTACGCCTGGGGCGAGATCTGGGACCGGCCCGGACTCGACCGGCGTTCGCGCAGCTGTGTCACGCTCACCGCGCTGGTCGCGGGCGGCCACCTGGAGGAGCTGGGCGGCCATGTCCGGGCGGCCCTGCGCAACGGTCTGACCCCGGCCGAGATCAAGGAAGTGCTGCTGCAGGCGGCGGTCTACTGCGGGGTGCCGGCGGCGGGCAGCGCCTTCCGGGTTGCCCAGCAGGTCATCCGGAAGGAGACCACTCCTGAGGACTGAGGCCTGAGGGGTGAAGGGTGAGGGGTGAGGGGTGAGGAGTGGGGAGTTGGGGGGGTGAGGAGTGGGGACTGAGGGGTGAGGAGTGGGGAGTGGGGAGTGGGGAGTGGGGAGTGGGGAGTGGGGAGTGGGGAGTGGGGAGTGGGGAGTGGGGAGTGGGGAGTGGG
This sequence comes from Streptomyces sp. NPDC006655, assembly GCF_040703965.1. Taxonomy (NCBI): domain Bacteria; kingdom Bacillati; phylum Actinomycetota; class Actinomycetes; order Kitasatosporales; family Streptomycetaceae; genus Streptomyces; species Streptomyces sp. NPDC006655. The sequence goes on from NZ_JBEYJU010000066.1 coordinate 5,497, forward strand.
GAGTGGGGACTGAGGGGCGCCGTGGGGGCAGGATGGACACCATGAAGCTCACCAAGAAGTCGCATTCGTGCGTGCGCCTGGAGAAGGACGGGCGCACGCTCGTCCTCGACCCCGGCGGGTTCAGCGAACCGGACGCGGCCGTCGGCGCGGACGCGATCCTGGTCACGCACGAACACCCCGACCACTTCGACGAGGGCCGGCTGCGGGCGGCGCTGGAGGCCGACCCGGCCACCGAGGTCTGGACCCTGAAGTCCGTCGCCGACCGGCTCGCGGCCGCCTTCCCGGGCCGGGTGCACACCGTCGGCCACGGTGACGCGTTCACCGCGGCCGGCTTCGACGTCCAGGTGCACGGCGAACTGCACGCGGTGATCCACCCGGACATCCCGCGCATCACGAACGTCGGCTACCTGATCGACGACGGCAGGCTCTTCCACCCCGGCGACGCCCTCACCGTCCCCGACCGCCCCGTGGAGACGCTGATGCTCCCGGTGATGGCCCCCTGGAACAAGATCTCCGAGGTCATCGACTACGTCCGCGAGGTGAAGCCGCAGCGCGCCTACGACATCCACGACGCCCTGCTCACCGATCTCGCCCGGCCGATCTACGACAGCCAGATCGGCGCCCTGGGCGGCGCGGACCACCGGCGGCTGACCCCCGGGGCCTCGGCGGACGTCTGAGGCGGGTTGTCAGAGGGGCCCGGTAGGTTGTCAGGCATGCGCATCGCGACCTGGAACGTGAACTCGATCACCGCCCGCCTGCCGAGGCTCCTGGCCTGGCTGGAGAGCAGCGGCACCGACGTGCTCTGCCTCCAGGAGGCCAAGGTCGCCGAGGAGCAGTTCCCGTTCGGGCCACTGCGCGAGCTGGGCTACGAGGCGGCGGTCCACGCCACCGGCAGGTGGAACGGCGTGGCGGTGCTCTCCAAGGCCGGCCTGGAGGACGTCGTCAAGGGCCTGCCGGGCGACACGGGCTACGACGGCGGCGTGGAACCCCGCGCGATCTCGGCGACCTGCGGCCCGGTCCGCGTCTGGTCGGTGTACGTGCCCAACGGCCGCGAGGTGGGCCACCCGCACTACGCGTACAAGCTCCAGTGGTTCGAGGCGCTCAGGGCCGCGGTGGCCGGTGACGCGGGCGGCAGCCGCCCCTTCGCGGTCCTCGGCGACTACAACGTGGCGCCGACGGACGACGACGTCTTCGACACCGCCGCCTTCGAGGGCCTCACCCATGTCACCCCGGCCGAGCGCGCCGCCCTGACCGCCCTGCGCGAGACCGGCCTGTCCGACGTGGTCCCGCGCCCCCTGAAGTACGACCACCCGTACACCTACTGGGACTACCGCCAGCTCGCCTTCCCCAAGAACCGAGGCATGCGCATCGACCTGGTGTACGGCAACGAGCCGTTCGCCAAGGCCGTCAAGGACGCCTACGTCGACCGTGAGGAGCGCAAGGGGAAGGGCGCGTCCGACCACGCTCCGGTAGTGGTGGACCTGGAGGTGTGAGTGTCAACCTGGGACCATGAACATCCCCTTCCTGGGCAACCGGCACGACCGGACCGGTGACCTCCCCCACACCGCAGACCCCGAGCTGCTCGCGGAGTGCGAGCTGCTGCGCGCCCAGGCGGCCGAGGAGGGTGTCGCGCTCGACGACACCCCTGCCTCCCTGGAGGCACTCGACCAGCTGCTCCCGCGCTGGCGGGACGACGAGGAGACCCTGACCTGGCTCGGTACCGACGCCGGCCTGTACCTGGGCACCGTCCTGGTCCGGACCGTGTCCGGTGCGCGATGGGAGATCCGCGCGGACGGCGAGGCGGTCGTACGGCTGTCGTCCGGCCGGGAATTCGAGGTGGTCGAGGCCGGCCACGCATGGGCGGAGAGCGGTGCCCCCGAGCTCTCGCAGTGGTACGCGGAGGTCGCCGAGGCCTGATCGGCGGCCGGGCCCGGGCCGAGCACCCGGCCGCGAACCCGACATAAGCACGGCGTAAATACGGCTTATGCGGGGGAGGCGCGTGTCGCACCGAGGGACCGCTCGCGGCCGGATAGTTTGCGCCGTCGAACCCACCGTCCGCCCACCGTCCACGCCCCCGTCCCTCACGAGGAGTTCGTCCATGCCGGGAAACCGACCGCGCCGAACCTCGACTACGATGTGCCGTTCATCCCTGTGGTGATGGTGATCTCGCCGATCGCACCGGGATGTACCTGTTGCTCTCGTGGTTCGCCGGCCGGGTGGACGGGAGCGGCAGCCAGGGCCAGGCCCGGCCGGCGGCAGCCGGAGATCACTGTTCGCGCAGCGGAACGGACACGTACGACGGGTCGTTCACCGGCGAGGAGAAGGTCAGCTGCGCGCCGGACGGGTTGTGCTCGATGTACAGCGGGTCCACCGTGTCGATCACCAGCGCGAGCCGGTGGCCGGCCGGGACGTCGTAGGCCGTGGCGAACAGGTCCAGGTCCACGTCGAACGCCTTGCCGGGCGTCCGGTCGTACCACGTGTACGGCGCGTTGCTGACCAGCTTGCCGAGGCCGAGCGGGCCCACGTCGTAGAGGTAGGCGACGAGGGTGCCGCTCTCCTTGGTCGGGGTCAGGGTGGTGTGCAACCGGGCGGTGCCGCGGACCTGTTGCACACTGCCGTACCGCTCGGACTGCCAGACGGCCGCCCAACGGCGGGGCAGCAGCGGGACCGAGGCGACCGGCGGCAACTTGGCGACCTGGTCGAGGAGTCCGGAGAGCAGTACCACCCCGCCGTCCGCGCCCGAGTCGACGTTGGCGTGGATGGTGGTGGAGCCGGCGAGGTCGAGCTTGCGGCGCGTGGGGCCCACCGACTTCCAGTCCGGGTATCCCTCGTAGCCCCCGTCGGTACGGGCCTTGAGCTGGACCGGCTGCTCGCGGTCGATGCCGTTGTCCGCGCCCCTGAGGTAGTGGTCGAACCAGCGCTCGGTGTCGGTCCACACGTCGTTGGGCAGCCCGAGCAGGCCGGATATTTCAGCGGTGGCGTGGTCACCGGGGCGCAGCTCCAGGCGCTTCGGGACCGTCAGTTTCCCGTAGAAGTCGGCGTACTGGTTGGCCGGGAAGATGCTGTCGCTCCAGGCGTTGGCCATGAAGACGGCCGCGCCGTTCTTGTTCAGCTGGTCCACGTAGGTCGCGACGGAACGTTTCGCTCCCCAGTCCATCATGGCCTGTTCCCGGTCCAGGTTCGAGGCGTAGAAGTCCTTGAAGACCTGCCGGACTTCCGGGCTCTCGCGCCCGGTGAGGGTCGCCGAGCCGTCCAGGAGGGCCGCCGCCTCCACGTGCTGGGTGCGGCCCGAGTAGATCGAGTCGATCAGGTCGGTCCAACCACTGAGCGCGCCGACCGCCTTGATCCGCTTGTCGTGCGCGGCGGCCAGCAGGCTGATCCCGGCGCCGTACGACACCCCCGCGATGCCGATGTGCCGGGGATCGGCATCGGTGTGGGCGAGGGCCCAGTCGATGACCTTGGATGCGTCCGCCACGTCCGGCGGGCCGGCCACTTCTATCCGGCCGCCCGACTGCCAGAACCCGCGCACGTTGTAACTGAGCACGATGTACCCGGCGTCCGCGAGCTTCTGGGCCTGGGCCAGGTACTCGACCTGGGGCAGCGACCAGCTCGTGGGCAGCACGATGAGCGGATGGCGGTGCCCGGCGCCGGCGTCGGCGCCCGTGGGCGTGACGACGTTCGCCTTCAGGACCGTGCCGCCGTCGCCGGTGATGTCGACGAAGCGGACCGGACCGGCGGCCTGGGCGGCCGGAGCCAGGCCGACGACTGTACCGGCGATCAGGGCCGCGGCGGCCGCGGCGGCGGAGGTGCGCAGAGCGGTGGTACGACGACCGTGTCCCATCGGTCACTCCTCACTCGTGTCAGTGCAAAGTGACCAGACGGTAACCGTGCCGCCTTACCGGAAGTAACCCGCCGGTAAGTTACGTGCCGGTAAAGATTGTTGAAGTGTGCAGGTGCTCAGGAGGCACGGTGCGTGGAACGTGCGCTCTCGGTCGCCGCCGGTGGCAGCGGCGCCTGCGCGGCCCGGGTGACGTCCGCGACGAGTTCGACCACGTCCGGGCCGTACGCCTGCGAGTTGACGACCTTGAGCAGGAGGACGAAGGAACCGTTGCCGTGCTTGCGGGCGAGTCGCTCGTGGTTGCGGGCGAGGTAGCGGGTGGCGGCCTGGTTGGTGATCGCCCGCTGCCCGCAGAAGAGGAACACCGGGCGGGCGTCGGGGCGCTGTCCGGCCGTGAGACGGGCGAGCAGGACGTGTTCCGTGATGCCGGGATCCATCCGGTAGCGCTCGCCGCCGATCTGGAAGGCGCCGCGGTCCGGTCCCGGCTCGGGATCGATGTTGACGCGTACGCCGGGCAGCATGGCGCCCATGTGAGCGAGCATCCGGCGGTTCGAACCGGGCCCGCCGACGCAGAACTCCGTACGCTCGCCGAACCCCTGCTGGACGTTGTCCTGCGTCACCATCTGGAGGTTCGCCCCGCAGTCCTTGATCAGCGCGGCCAGTTCCAGCAGCGCGAACACGTCGAAGCGGTGGACCGCCGGCTCGGAGGTGGCCGGATCGCGGTTGACGACGAGCAGCGACTCGGAGTTCTCCGGAAGTCCGAAGAAGGCCTGCTTGCGGCGGAGCTTGCGCCGCCAGAGGTAGGTGCGGGCCAGCCAGCCGAGCGCGGCGCTGATGCCGGCGGCCACCACACCGAGGACAATGTTGCGCAGGTCGTCATTCATGGGCGCGCATGCTAGCGGGCACCGGTGGCCGGAACGTATCCGTGTTCGAAGTGTGCCAGTCGTATGAAGTGCCCTGAATCCGGCTGTCAGGGGCGCGGCCTCGTGGATACGCTGCGCGGACGTTCCCGAACTGGAGGTGCGGATGCGTCGCCCTGTCGCGCGGAAACTCACCGTTCTGGCGGTCTCGGCCGCCGTGGTGTCGGTAGGAGCAGCCGCGCCGCCGGCCCCCTCCGGTGCCAAGGCCGCCCAGAAGACCCCGGTCGCCGTCGGGTACGGCGGCGCGGTCTCCAGCGTCGACGCGGACGCCACCGCCGCCGGTATCGAGGTACTGCGCAAGGGCGGCAACGCGGTCGACGCGGCCGTGGCGACCGCCGCGGCACTCGGCGTCACCGAGCCCTACTCGTCCGGCATCGGCGGAGGCGGCTACTTCGTCTACTACGACGCCAGATCCCGGACCGTCCACACCATCGACGGCCGCGAGACCGCGCCGCTGACGGCCGACTCCAACCTGTTCGTGGAGAACGGCAAGCCCCTGGCCTTCGCCGACGCCGTGAGCAGCGGCCTGAGCGTCGGCACGCCGGGCACCCCGGCCACCTGGCAGTCGGCGCTGAGCCAGTGGGGCACCGAACGGCTCGGCACGGTGCTCAAGCCGGCCGAGCGGATCGCCCGCAAGGGGTTCGTCGTCGACGACACGTTCCGCTCGCAGACCGCCGCGAACGAGACACGGTTCCGGTACTTCCCCGACACGGCCAAGCTGTTCCTGCCGGGCGGGCAGCTCCCGGTGGTCGGGTCCACCTTCAAGAACCCCGAGCTGGCCCGTACGTACCAGGAGCTGGGGAAGAAGGGGATCGGAGCGGTCTACCGGGGCGACCTCGGCCGGGACATCGTCTCGACCGTCGACGACCCGCCGGTGGACCCGGGTTCCGGGTGGAAGGCGCGGCCGGGCAAGCTGTCCGTCAAGGACCTCGCCGCCTACCGCGCGAAGTCGCAGGCGCCGACCGAGACGTCGTACCGCGGGTTGAAGGTGTACTCCATCGCGCCGTCCTCGTCCGGCGGCACCACGGTCGGAGAGGCCCTCAACATCCTGGAGAACACCGACCTGTCGAAGGCCGGTGAGGTGCAGTACCTGCACCACTTCATCGAGTCCAGCCGGATCTCCTTCGCCGACCGGGGGCGCTGGGTCGGCGACCCCGCGTTCGAGAACGTGCCGACGGCCGGGCTGCTGTCCCAGCGGTACGCCGACCAGCGGGCCAAGCTGATCAGCGACGACGCCGTGCTGACCAGCCCGGTCGCACCGGGCGACCCCAACGACCCGGGCTCGACGGGGACGGCGGCGCCGACCACGTACGAAGGGGAGAACACGACGCACCTCACCGTCGCCGACAAGTGGGGGAACGTCGTCTCCTACACGCTGACCATCGAGCAGACCGGCGGCAGCGCGATCACCGTTCCCGGCCGGGGGTTCCTGCTCAACAACGAGCTGACCGACTTCTCGTTCACCCCGGCGAACCCCGCGGTGCACGACCCGAACCTGCCCGGGCCGGGCAAGCGGCCGCGGTCCTCCATCTCGCCGACGATCGTGCTCGACAAGGCGAACCGGCCGGTGGTCGCGGTCGGGTCGCCCGGTGGAGCGACCATCATCACCACCGTGCTCCAGGTGCTGACCGAGTTCCTCGACCGGCACCTGCCGCTGGTGGACGCGATCGCGGCGCCCCGGGCCTCGCAGCGGAACGCCGCCAAGACCGAGTTGGAACCGGCGCTGTACAACGACCCGGTGGTGAGGGGGAAGTTGGAGGCCATCGGGCACTCGTTCTCGCTGAACCCGGAGATCGGGGCGGCTACCGGCGTGCAGCGGTTGCCGGGCGGGAAGTGGCTGGCGGCGGCGGAGACCGTGCGGCGGGGCGGAGGGTCGGCCGCCGTGGTGGATCCTGCGCCGTAGACGCCGGGTGCGGGGGTGTGGGGGCTGGTCGCGCGGTTCCTCCCCCCGCCTTCGGCCGGGGGTACCCCCAGCGCCCCTATGAGGGCGCCTTCTGCGGACGGAATTCCAACTGGCCGTCCGTGACATCCACAGTGACGTTGCTGCCTTCCTTGATCGTGCCGTCCAGGAGCAGGCGTGACAGCTGGTTGTCGACCTCCCGCTGGATCGTGCGGCGCAGTGGTCGGGCGCCGTACTCCGGCTGGTAGCCGTGTTCCGCCAGCCAGTTGACCGCCTTGTCCGTGAAGTGCGCGGTGATGCCCTGGGCGTGCAGCATGCGGCGGGTGTTCTCCAGCAGGAGTTCGGTGATCTGGCGCAGCTGCTCACCGGTGAGCTGGCGGAAGACCACGATCTCGTCGATGCGGTTGAGGAACTCCGGGCGGAAGTGCTCCCGGAGCGGGCGCAGCACCTGCTCGCGGCGGGCCTCCTCGGCCGCCGCCGTGTCCCCGGAGCCGAAGCCGATGCCCGCGCCGCGCCTGTTGATCACGTCCGACCCCAGGTTGCTCGTCATCACGACGACCGTGTTGGTGAAGTCCACCGTGCGGCCCTGGGAGTCGGTCAGACGGCCGTCGTCCAGCACCTGGAGCAGGATGTTGAAGACGTCCGGGTGGGCCTTCTCCACCTCGTCGAGCAGCAGCAGCGAGTAGGGGTGGCGGCGGACCACCTCGGTGAGCTGCCCGGCCTCCTCGTGGCCTACGTAGCCGGGCGGGGCGCCGACCAGGCGGGAGACCGTGTGGCGTTCCTGGTACTCGCTCATGTCCAGGCGGACCATCCGGTCCTCGCTGCCGAACAGGACCTCGGCGAGCGCGCGGGCCAGTTCGGTCTTGCCGACGCCCGTCGGGCCGAGGAGGAGGAAGCTGCCGATCGGGCGGTTCGGGCTGGCGAGGCCGGCGCGGGAGCGCAGCACCGCCTCGGCGACGGCCGCGACCGCCTCTTCCTGGCCGATCACCCGCTGGTGCAGATGCGATTCCAGGCCGAGCAGCCGCTCCTTCTCCTCCTGGGTGAGGCTGCTGACCGGGATGCCGGTCCGGCGGGACACCACCTCGGCGATCGCCTCCGCCGTCACCTCCAGGTCCAGCCCCTCGTCCGCCCGGTCCTCGCCGGACAGTTCGGTGATGCGGGTCTTCAACTCGCCGATGCGGTCCCGCAGCTGGGTGGCGCGTTCGTACTGCTCGTCGGCGACGGCCTGGTCCTTGTCCCGGACCAGCTGCTCGATCTCGCGTTCCATCGTCCGTACGTCGCTGCCCTTGGTGCGCGAGCCGAGGCGGACCCGGGCGCCCGCCTGGTCGATCAGGTCGATCGCCTTGTCCGGCAGCCTGCGGTCGGTGAGATAGCGGTCGGAGAGTTCTACGGCGGCCACCAGCGCCTCGTCGGTGTAGCGGACCTGGTGGTGGGCCTCGTAGCGGTCACGCAGGCCGCGCAGGATCTCGATGGTGTCCGCGACCGTCGGCTCGGGCACCAGGATCGGCTGGAAGCGGCGGGCCAGCGCCGCGTCCTTCTCGATCTTGCGGAACTCCTCCAGGGTGGTCGCGCCCACGATGTGCAGCTCGCCCCGGGCGAGGGCCGGTTTGAGGATGTTGGCGGCGTCCATCGCACCGCCCTCGCCGCCGCCCCCGGCGCCGACCACCGTGTGCAGCTCGTCGATGAAGACGATCAGTTGGTCGGAGTGGGCGCGGATCTCACCCACGATGGTGTTGAGCCGCTCCTCGAAGTCGCCCCGGAAGCGGGTGCCCGCGACCACGCCGGGCAGGTCGAGGGCGAGCACCCGGCGCCCGGAGAGGATGTCGGGCACGTCGCCGTCGGCGATCCGCTGGGCGAGGCCCTCGACGATCGCGGTCTTGCCGACCCCGGCGTCGCCGATCAGCACGGGGTTGTTCTTGCCGCGCCGCGACAGCACCTCGATGGTCTGCTCGATCTCGTCGTCGCGCCCGATCACCGGGTCGATCCGGCCCTGCGCGGCCTGCTCGGTCAGGTCGCGGCCGAACTTGTCGAGGGTGGGCGTGCCGGTACGGCGCCGGGTGTCGGCGCCGGGGTGCGAACGGTCGGTCTCGGGGGCGTCCGGCGGCAGGCCGGCGGCGGCGAACCGGGCCGCGTTCAGGATGTGTCCGGCGGCCGAGTCGGGGTTGGCGGCGAGGGCGCCCAGGACGTGCTCCGGGCCGATGTACCCGGCGCCGCCGGCCCGGGCCAGGTCGTGCGCGTCCAGCAGGGCCCGTTTCACGGCGGGGGTGAGGGACAGCGAGGTGGGCGGGGGCGTCTCACCGGGCGGGTGCTGGACCGGGCCGGCCCGGTCGTCGATCTGGTGGGCCAGCGAGTCGGGATCCGCGCCGGACCTGCTGAGCAGGGAGCGGGTGGGCTCCGCCGCGAGGGCGGCGCGCAGCAGGTGCTCGGTGTCCAGGTCACGGCTGCCGTGTTCGGCGGCGTACTGGGCGGCGCCCCTGACCAGTTCCCTCGCGGGCTGACTCAGCAGCCTCCCGATGTCGATCTGGCGGGGCCCCTGGCGAGGTCCGCCGCCGCCGAAGAAGCGGGCGAGGAAATCGCCGAAGGGGTCCTGTCCGTAGTCGCCCGGTCCGGGGTAGCCGCTGGTCATGAGCGTTCGTTCCGTTCCGGCGTCCCGGCGCCTGGCGGGACGCGCTCGCTGGTCGACGTGCCGGTCCACGCGGGTGCCCCTGCAGGGCCCGGTCACACCACCTTCGCACGCCCGCTGACGGGGGGCACGTCCAGTGCGGGGGCCTGCGGCGGGCGGTAGTGGGTGGTGGGGCAGTGGCGGGTGGTGGGGGAGTGGCGGGTGGCGGTAGTGGGTGGTGGGGGAGTGGCGGGTGGCGGTAGTGGGTGGTGGGGCAGTGGCGGGTGGCGGTAGTGG